>NZ_JBHZCY010000049.1:60455-61372 GCF_042786665.1 Kitasatospora sp. NPDC059146
CCGGGCCCGGCCCCGCCGGCCGCCGCGCGCGCCCCCCCCCCCCCCCCCCCGGGGGCCCCCGCGCCGGGGCGGGGGGCCCGCCCGGGGAGTTTCAGGGGGTGGCGGGGTCGGTCGGTGACCGCTTCCGGCGTGCTGCGTAGTGGACGAAGCCTTCGCTTTTCCGGAAAGTTCGGCGTTTCGGTGTCCTCGTCGACCCACACGGTCGGGGAGTCACCGTCCGGGCAGGTTCCTCAGGTCAGCCGGAACTCCTGGTGGGGGACGGCACGTGCCCAGACGGCCTCGAAAGCCGAGGCGCAGAGGCTCACGGCTTGCGGGGCGAGGGTGACTTCGTCGTCGACGAAGTCGCCCTCGCCACTGAAATGGTGGACCAAGAGGTGCTGCCCGTCGATGAGCCAGAAGTCGTTGCCGGGGAGTGCCAGGTCGGTCGCCTGTCGACGGGGAAGCCATCTGACCTGCTCGCCGGAAGCGATGTTGCGGAACGTGATCTCATGCTCGAACCGGATGTACTCGCTTGCCGGTTCGGAGATGATGCGGGCGCGTCGTACGTCGATGCCGCGAGTGGTGGTCTCCTCGATCAGCTGCAACCAAGGGCTCCACCAGGACGCCTGGTCGGCCGGATCGTCCCGTTGCCCGCTGAGCCAGCGGAGGAACAAGGGGTCGTCGCGCATGTATCCGTCGCGCATCTCCAGGTGGAGCGCCGAGCGGGTGCAGTTCCGCAGCAGGTCCTCAAGCGTGGGGGCTGACGCCACCGCTCACCTCCGGGAAGAACTGCATTATGTGCTTGGGTAGTTCGATCACGGCTTCATGCTCGGGGACGTCCATCTGCGCGAGACGTGCCACAGCGGGTATCCGGGCGGGGGCGGCCCGGGGGGGGGGCGGGGTCGGGGGCGGCGGGGCGGCGGGGGGCCTGGCGGGGG
>NZ_JBHZCY010000050.1:0-60790 GCF_042786665.1 Kitasatospora sp. NPDC059146
GTACGTCCAGTACGAGGCCGACTCGGGCGCACGCCCAGCCGGGCGCCCAACGCCGCGCGCTGATCTGCCAAGATCCGCCGGACAGGCCCTAACCCCGCGCCTTCACGTAGTGCCGCGCCGCCTTCGCCCGGTTCCCGCAGACCGCCATCCGGCACCACCGCCGGCGCCCGTTCTGCGAGGCGTCGAAGAAATGCAGAATGCACGCCTCGTGTGCGCACTGCTTCACCCGGTGGGCGCCCTGTCCGAGCAGCGCGAGGAAGTCGTCGGCCGCCAGCCAGGGTGCCAGCCACTCCGGCCGGTCGGCCTCGACCCGCTCCTCGGCCCCGCCCGGCCCGGCCGTCCGCCGGATCCGTCCGTGCGCCAGCACCGCGTCCAGCCCGGCCCGCGCCCGCTCGCCCAACTCGCCCCGCTCGCGGGCGTCCTGGGCCGCGAGCAGGACCGCCTCGCGGGTCTGCCGGATCGCCGCCAGTCCGGCCGCGTCGGCCGGGCAGCGCTCGGTCAGCCCGTTGGAGGAGAGCCAGATCCCGTACTGCTCCACGTCGGTGAGCGCGTCGTTGACGGGCGTTCCGGACCAGCGGGTGTTGAGCAGGTCGAGGGCGAGCGGCTCGCCGGTCAGCGGTCGGTGGTCCCTCGGGTCCGGCATCAGGTCAGTCATCGCTCTCCCTCGGCTCGGCCCGATTCTACGTCCGCTCCCGCACCGGGAATTGGTGTGGACCGTTCCCGGAACAGCGGCCATTCACTGTATGGAACGCCCGGATTTCCGGCCCTCCACAGTTGACTGTTTTTTAGCAACGAATTGCCGGACCATGATCCACCGCACCGATCCGCTCTGACATGTTCTAGCCAGCGTTCCTGAACCCCTCGGGACGCCTTGCCCCTTGCCGGCTCCCCACAGCCGGCCGGAGGAGGATCCGTTGCGTCACCGTTCCCTCGCCATCGCCGCGGCGATAGCCGTCCTGCCGCTGACCGCCGTCTCCCTCGGCGTCGCCACCGCACAGGCCGCCACCCCGCACGCCGCCCCGCGCGTCGCCCTGCCGAACACCGTGAACCCCGCGGTGGCCCACTCGGAGAAGAAGGGTGACGTCCCGGCCGAGCAGCAGATCTCGGTGGCCGTCAGCCTCAAGCTGCGCGACTCCGCCGGGCTGGACCGCTTCCTCGCCGCCGTCGCCACCCCCGGCACCCCGGAGTACGGCACGTACCTGACGCCGGAGCAGTTCAGCGCGCGGTACGCGCCCACCCAGCAGGCCGTCGACCAGGTCAAGGCCTACCTGACCGCCCAGGGCCTGACCGTCGGCGACGTCAGCGCCAACCGCCAGGTGGTCAACGCCCACGGCACCGCCGCGCAGGTCTCGCAGGCCTTCGGCACCCACGAGAGCTCGTACCTCGACCCGCAGCAGCAGCGCACCTTCTTCGCCAACGACGGCGCCGCCTCGATCCCCGCCGAACTGGCCTCCGTGGTCCAGGGCCTGAGCGGCCTGGACAACCACGCGGTGCGCAAGGGCCGGATCGCCGCCCCGCACTCGGTGACCCCGAACGCCGCCACCGCCACCCCGAAGGGCATGGCCCCGGCCCAGTACCGGGGCGCGTACAACCTGGACAGGACCGGCGCCGACGGCACCGGCACCACGGTCGCCCTCTGGGAGTTCGACGGCTACAAGTCCTCGGACCTGACCACCTACGACTCCCAGTACGGCCTGACCGGCCCGGCCGTCACCACCGTTCCGGTGGACGGCGCGAACTACGACTCCTCGCCCGGCCAGGGCGAGGGCGAGGTCGAGCTGGACAGCGAGATCGTCCGCGGCGCGGCCCCCAAGGCCACCCAGCTGCTCTACGAGGCCCCGAACAGCGACCAGGGCGAGATCGACATGGCCAACAAGATCGTGGCCGACAACAAGGTCTCGGTCATCTCGATCTCCTGGGGCACCTGCGAGCCGGACACCACCGCCTCCTCGATGACCGCCGTCGACAACGCCTTCAAGCAGGCCGCCGCCCAGGGCATCTCGGTCTTCTCCGCCTCCGGCGACGACGGCTCCAAGGACTGCACCCGCTCCGCCAGCGGCGCGAGCGTCACCTCGGTCGACTTCCCGGCCTCCAGCCCGCACCAGACCGGCGTCGGCGGCACCAACCTCCAGGTCACCGGTGGCAACGGCTACTCCTCGGAGAGCGCCTGGAGCACCGCCGGCGGCGGCGTCTCCACCGTGTTCGGCAAGCCGAGCTGGCAGACCGGCACCGGCATCGGCGGCACCATGCGCACCGTCCCGGACGTCGCCTCCAACGCCGACCCGCAGAGCGGCTTCGCGATCTACACCGGCGGCGGCTGGAACATCTACGGCGGCACCAGCGCGGCCGCGCCGCTGTGGGCCGGCTACGCCGCCCAGGTCAACCAGAAGGCCAAGGCCGCCGGGCAGCCCGCCCTCGGCGAGGCGAACCCCAAGCTGTACGCGGTCGCCAACAGCAGCAGCTACGGCAGCACCTTCCACGACGTGACCACCGGCGCCAACCAGGACTTCTCGGCCGGCACCGGCTACGACCAGGTCACCGGCTGGGGCACCCCGGTCGCCGACGCCCTGACCACCGCCCTGCTCGGCGGCGGCAGCACCGGCGGCACCACCCCGCCGACCGGCGGGGGCTGCACCGCCGCCCAGCTGATCGGCAACGGCGGCTTCGAGACCGGCACCGCCGCCCCGTGGAGCACCTCCTCGGGCGTCGTCGACAACGGCACCTCCGAGCCGGCCCACTCCGGCAGCTGGAAGGCCTGGCTGGACGGCTACGGCAGCGCCCACACCGACACCCTGTCGCAGACCGTCACCGTCCCGGCCGGCTGCGCCTCGGCGACCCTCACCTTCGCGCTGCACATCGACACCGCGGAGACCGGCTCCACCCCGTACGACACGCTGACCCTCCAGGCGAACGGCACCACCGTGAAGACCTGGTCCAACGTGGACGCGGCCGCCGGCTACGTGCAGCAGACCGTGGACCTGACCTCCTTCGCCGGCCGTAGCGTGACCCTCAAGTTCACCGGCACCGAGGACGGCTCCAACCAGACCAGCTTCGTGATCGACGACGTCGCCCTGAACGTCAAGTGATCACCGGCCGGTAGCACCACGTAGACCCCCGCCGGGGCGGCGCCGTCAGGGCCCGCCCCGGCGGTGTCCGTTTGCGCCCGGTTCCGCACCGTTCCCGACGTCGCGTTCCGGCCGTGTTTCCGAACTGTTTCAAGATCGCTAACCATCCGGTCCACCTGCTGTGACCACTGTCATCCGCACGACTGATGACGTAGCCTCTCGACGGTGCATAGGGTTCCCCAAAGCTCGGTGAAGCCGCTCACAGCGCGCCCCGGCGCCGGTCCGGTGCCACCGAATCCACCTGGTGGGGAGGTTCACCGCATGGCCGCACAGCAGCCTCAGGACGCCGCGCGGCTGCGGCTGGTCGGATCGCGTACGGAGCGCCCCGACCCGCCCGTCCAGGCGCCCGCCCCGACCCCGGGGCCCCCGGCGCCGTCCGCCGGCCGACCGGCCCCGGCCGGCGGCTTCGCGGACGCCCTGCACCTGGCGATCGAGGCCAGCGGCCTCAGCCTGGACCGGATCCGCGCCGCACTCGCCCAACGCGGCGTCAGGGTCAGTGTCACAACGCTCAGTTACTGGCGCCGCGGCCGCAGCCAGCCCGAACGGGCCAGCTCGCTGCGCGCCGTCCACCTGCTGGAGGAACTGCTCGGCCTGCCGCACAGCGCGCTCTCCTCACTGCTCGGCCCGCCCCGCCCGCGCGGCCGCTGGGCCGCCGCCGCCAACACCCTCCACCTCGGGCTGGAGGACGTCTGGCCGGGCGAGCAGGAGATCGCCGAGATCTTCGCCGAACTGGACGCCCCGCCGGCCGGCGAGCTGGAGCGGCTCAGCATCCACGACTCGTACTACGTGGACGCCGAGCGGCGCGCCAACCTGCTGCGGATGCGCCAGGTGGTGCGCGCCACCGTCGGCGGCGTCGGCCGCTGCCTGGTCGTGCACAAGGCCGACGAGGAGGCCACCGGCTGCCCGGAGATCACCTCGGTGCGGCACGGCCGGCTGGGCCGGGTCCGCCGCCGCCCGGAGGTCGGCCTGACCGTCGCCGAGCTGATGCTGGACCGCCCGCTCGGGCTCGGCGACAGCACGGTCTTCGAGTACGAGGTGGAGATCCCGCCCGGCGGCCCGACCATGGAGTACAGCCGCCGCTTCGCCACCACGGTGCGCGAGTACGTGCTCCAGGTGCACTTCGACCCGGCGGCCGTCCCGGTGCACTGCGAGCGCTACGACCGCGAGCCGGGCGCGGACGTCGACCACCGCCGCGAGCAACTGTGGATCGGCGCCTCGGCGAGCGCCCACGTCCTGGCCCCGGACCAGCAGCCCGGCCACATCGGCATCCGCTGGGAATGGCCCTAGGCACCACCGCACCACCGAAGCCCACCGGAGCCCCGTCGGACCACCAGGTCCGGCGGGGCTTCCGCGTCCCCTCCCGGAAACCTGACCCCTTCAAGCCGCTCCATCGGTTGACGCTCCATCATCTAACCCATAACCTCATTAGTACCGGTTAGGCAGTCGCCCCGCCGGAACCCACCGGGAGGGACCAGGCATGTCCGGCACCACCGCACTCCGCACCCTGCAGACCGGCCACGTGGGCCTCAACGTCACCGACCTCGACCGCTCGGTCGACTTCTACCGGACCGTCCTCGGCCTCGAACTCACCCACCGGGGCACCGACCCCGAACGCCGCTACGCCCTGCTCGGCCGCGACGGCCGCCTGGTGGTCACCCTCTGGCAGCAGAGCACCGGCACCTTCCCCACCACCACCCCCGGCCTGCACCACCTCTCCTTCGAGGTGGCGGACCTCGACGAGGTCCGCGCCACCGAGGAACTGCTGCGCACCCTGGGCGCCGAGTTCGCCTACGACGGCGTCGTCCCGCACAGCGAGGGCTCCGCCTCCGGCGGCGTCTTCTTCACGGACCCGGACGGCATCCGGCTGGAGGTCTACACCCGCACCGGGCTGGCCGACACCGCCGCCGAGGCCCCCCACGCCGACGCCCCGACCTGCGGCTTCTTCTAGGCAACGGGATGACCGCCACCAGCACCCCCTACCACCCCGGCGAGCGCAGGGCCCAGGCCCGCGCCGGAGTGACCGAGCGGGCCGACCACGCGGGCCGGTCGATCCGCAGCACCGTCCCGGCCGTGGCCGCCCGCTTCCTCACCGAGCGCCGGACGCTGGTGGTCGGCGCCGCCGACCAGGACGGCCGGGTCTGGGCCACCCAGCTGTCCGGCCCGGCCGGCTTCCTGCGGGCCCCGGACGAGCACACCGTGACGATCGCCGCCCACCCGTCCGAGGCCGACCCGCTGGCCGCGGCCCTGGCCCGCCCCGCCCAGCTCGGCACCATCGCCCTGGACCCGGCCGGCCGCCGCCGGATGCGGCTCAACGGCCGTTCGGTGCCGGACGGCCGGGGCGGGCTGGTGGTCCGTGCCGAGGAGGTGGTGTCCAACTGCCCGAAGTACATCCAGCGCCGCAGCCCGCTGGACCGCCCGGGCGCGGGCACGCCCCGCACGGTCGCCGACGGGCCGGTCCTGACCACGGCCCAGCGGCTGACCGCGGCCACCGCCGACACCTTCTTCATCGCCACCTGTGGACCCGACGGCCGGGTGGACGCCTCGCACCGCGGCGGCTTCCCCGGCTTCCTGGAGGCGGTGGCGCCGGACACCGTCCGCTGGCCCGAGTACCGCGGCAACAGCATGTTCCTGACCCTCGGGAACCTGGAGCTGGACCCGCGGGCCGGACTGCTGCTGCCCGACTGGGAGACCGGCGGGGCCCTGCTGATCACCGGCGAGGCCCGCACCGACTGGTCCGAGGAGGCCCGGCGGGCCGCCCCCGGCGCCGAGCGTATGGTCGAACTGACCGTCACCGGGGTCCGGGAGATCGCCGACGCCACCCCGCTGACCTGGACCGATCCCGAGTACTCGCCCGCCAACCCGCACTGACCACGGGTCAGTTCCGTACGGGCCCCCGACCGAAGGCCGGGGGAGGGTCCTCACCCGTCCGGCGCAATCCGCCGCGCCGCACCCCGCCCGCTCTGGGACCTTTGGTTCCCGATGACACGCGGTCGGACCGGGACGAGCACTCCCGTCCCGCCGTCAGGCGCGCCGACCAGGAAAGAGGCGGGGCATGACCCTCACCGACGGCCCCTCACCGCTGATGGAGTTCACCGAGGTCGACCCCGAGGAGGACTGCATATGCGGCGGCTGCAACGCCCGCCGCCGCGCCCGGCTGCACGCCGCCCCGGTCCACGAGGGCGGGCACGCCGCGGCCCGCAGCACCCGCCGCCGGGCCGCCGTCCTGGTGGCCGCCGTCGGCACCGCGATAGGCGGCGGCACCGCCGCCGCGGCACCCGCCCCCGGCCCCACCCCGGGCGGCAGCAGCACCGCCCAGCCCCCGCGGACCCCGCAGGGCGAGGTCAGCGGCCTCTACGGCCAGGACCCCGGCGCCCGCTCCGCCGCCCCGCAGCCCGCCGCCCAGCCCGTCACCCGGGCCCGGATCATCCAGCGCGCCCAGGCCTGGGTCGACCAGGCCGTGCCGTACGGCATGGGCCGCTACTGGTCGGACGGCTACCGCCAGGACTGCTCCGGCTTCGTCTCGATGGCCTGGGGCCTCGGCAGCAGCCAGACCACCTGGACCCTGCCGAACTTCGCCGAACGGATCGACCGCAACGACCTCCAGCCCGGCGACGCGCTGATCTACAACAACCCGGCCAACCCCCAGGCCGGCTCGCACGTGACGATCTTCGGCGGCTGGACGGACTCCTCCCGCACCCGGTACGTCGCCTACGAGCAGACCTCCCCGGGCACCAGGAAGCGCTCCACCCCGTACGCCTACTGGAACAACTCCGGCTCCTACCTCCCGTACCGCTACACCGGCCTGTCCGGCGGCAGCAGCGACGGCACCGGCAGCACCGACGCCTTCCCCGGCGCGCAGGAGTTCGGCCCCGGCGCGGACAACGGCTACGTCACCAGGCTCGGGCAGCTGCTGGCGCAGCGCGGCGGCGCCCGCTTCTACGCCGAGGGCCCCGGCCCCCGCTGGGGCGAGGCCGACCGCAGGGCCACCCAGGCCTTCCAACTCGCCCAGGGCTGGCGCGGCGGCGAGGCCGACGGCATCCCGGGCAAGGACACCTGGGACTTCCTGGTCCACCACAAGGGCCACGACATCGACGCCGGCACCCCGCCGCCGTCCCCCTGAGGCCCCCGCGGTCGCGGCACCGCCCGGGCGCCGCGCCTCAGCACCGGCCCGACATCCAGTGGAACAGCCCCATCGCCACGCTGGTCGCCAGGTTGAAGCTGGACACCCCCGCCTGCATCGGCACCGCGACCAGCCGGTCGGCCCGCTCCTTGAGCTCCGCCGACACCCCGTGCCGCTCGGTGCCGAAGGCGAGCAGCGCGTCGTCCGGGAACGGCAGGTCCCGGATGTCCGTGCCCTCCGGGTCCAGCACGTACAACGGCCCGGCCGGCAGCTCCGGCAGGTCCACCCGCTCCACCGCGGTGGCGAAGTGCAGTCCCGCGCTCCCGCGCAGCACCGTCGGGTGCCAGGGGTCCAACTCGCCCGTGGTCACCACCCCGGTCGCCCCGAACCCGGCCGCCAGCCGGATCACCGCCCCGACGTTCCCCAGGTTCCGCGGATTCTCCAGCACGACCACCGGCGCCCGCCGCGGCAGCCGCCCCAACGCCTCCCGGTTCGCGGCCACCGACGGCCGCGCCGCCAACCCGACCACCCCGGTCGGATGCAGCCGCGGCGCCAGCCCCCGCAGCCGCTCCTCGGCCACCTCCACCGCCAGCGCGTCCAGCGCCGGGACCACGTCCGGCGCCAACTCCCCGGCCAGTGCCAGCAGGGCCCCCCGGTCGGCCGTCAGCACCCGCCGGACCTCGCCCCCGAACCGCAGCGCGTGCTTCAGCGGGTGGAACCCGTCCAGCAGCACCGCGCCCCGCTCGGCCGCCCGCCAGTCCCGCACCAGCTCGTCGTCCATGCCGCTCACTCTCCCACCCCCGGCTCCCCGGGCCGCCCGGCGGCCGCGATCACCTCGTCGAACCCGAGCGGCACCCCCACCGGGCCGCCCTCGGCGGCCAACCCGGCCAACGCGAGATCCAGATGCCGGTGCACCAACGCCCCGTCCGCGTCCAGCGCGGCCAACGCCCCCGGCAGCGGCCGGGAGACCCGGACGCAGAGCAGCACCAGATCCCCCATCCCCACGTCCGCCCGGATCTTGCCGGCGTCCCGGGCAGCCCGCAGCAGTCCCTCCACCGCCGTCACCGCACCCCGCCGGGCGGCCACCAACTCCCCGTCCACCACCAGCCGTTCGAGCAGCACCACGATCGCCGCCCCCATCCGCAGATCGGCGGCCGCGTGCACGAACCGGCGCAGCGCCCGGTACGGATCGTCCTCCGCCCGCCGCGCCTCCTCCGCCGCCCCGGTGAGCCGGCCCAGCAGATCGGTGACCAGTGCCCGCACCAAGGCCTCCCGGTCGGGGAAACGCCGGTAGAGCGTGCCCGGCCCGACGCCCGCCCGCCGGACCACCGCGTCCAACGGGGCGTCCGGCCCGCGCTCCAGGAACACCTCGCAGGCGGCGTCCAGGATCCTGCGCCGGCTGCGTTCCGCGTCGGCCCTCATCCACCACTCCCTAACCGGAGAACTTCTCTCCCCCTATGCTAGCGTCCAGCCAACCGGAGAAAAACTCTCCGCCTATCGCCCTCCCCGAGGAGCGCCACCATGCCCACCACCACCCCCCTCACCGTCCACACCGCACTCGACGGCGTCCCCCAGCCCCGCGAAGCCGTCCTCGCCTGGGAGCTCGACCGCGCCCGCGCCGCCCTGCACCTGCTCAAGCAGCGCCTCGGCGACGACCGGATGCGCGAACTCCTCACCCCCTACACCGCCGAGGCCGACGCCGCCCTCACCACCTGGGCCCACGCCTCCCGGGGCCGCTGGCGCACCGCCGTCACCGAACTCACCGCCACCGGCATCGACGCCACCCGGTTCCTCGCCTGGTGGCAGGGCCGCCTCCGGGCCGGCGACCGCACCGCCCTGCTCGCCGCCAACCCCGAGCACTACCTCGCCGACTCCACCGCCGACCGCGTCGAGATCATCGAAACCCTCGGCACCACCCCGACCCGCTTCTTCCTCCGCTTCCACGACGACGTCCCCGTCCCCACCACCTTCCCCACCCACATCGCCGGCACCGGCACCCTCGCCGACGGCACCGAGATCCTCCGCGTCCTCCACGAGTTCGCCGACACCCCCGCCGGCCTCCGGATCCGCCTCACCGTCCAGTTCCCCGAGGCCGCCCCCGACCACCTCCCCACCGGCCACCAGTGGCACTTCGCCTGCGAGTTCACCAACTGGCTCCGCGCCGCCCACACCGCCGCCTGACCCCGGACCCCGAGCGGGCGCGCAGGGCCGGAGCCCGCGCGCCCGCACGAGGAAACCCACCCCGCCCCCGGCCCCCTACCGCTTCTCCTTCTCCGAACTCCCCCGCAGATTCTCCGAACTCCCCCGCAGAGCCCGCTCCAGATCCCGCAGGGCCACCCCCACCAACCGGGTCCCGGCCCGCACCACGTCCCCCTGCACCCCCGCCCCCGCTCCCTCCCCCAGGCCCTCCTCCAACCGCACCTGCGCCTGTCGCACCGCCCCGAACTCCACCGCCCGCCCCGTCAGCAACGCCCCCGCCGCCAAGGCCGTCGCCAACCGCAGCTCCTCCGCGTACTCCGCCGCCCCCGGCACGGGCTCCGCGTCGGCCGCCGGCAGATGGGCCTCCAGCAGCACCGCCGCCCGCCCCAGGTGCCCCACCGCGGCCCGCGCCCGGTCGATCTGGCGCCGGGTCACCCCGCTGAGCCCCGACTCGTGCCGCCCCGGCTCCGCATCGGCCCGCTGCATCGCCTGCAACAGCTCCGACCGCGCCTCCCGCGAGTCCAGCAGCGCCGCCCGCACCGCCCGCCCCCGCGGCGCCGCCGGATCCTCGTAGCAGTCGACCACCGCCGCCGCGTACCGTCCGGCCGCCGCCAGCCATTCGGCGAGCCGCTCCCCGAGCCGCGCGGTCTGCCAGGTCGGGAACAGCGCGTACGTCAGCAGCGCCAGCGACCCCCCGAGCAGCGTCAGTCCGACCCGCTCGAAGGCCGTGACCAGCGGATCCCCGGCCTGCAGCCCGAGCAGGAACACCACGTACGAGGAGATCCCGACCGTCGTCAGCGCGTACCCCGTCCGGAACGCCAGGTACGCCCCGCCGATGCACAGCACCGCCAGCGAGGCCAGCACCCACTCCCCGGGATGGGCCAACTGCACCACCAGCGTCGAAACGGCGACCCCGACCACCGTCCCCGCCAGCCGGGCGACCCCCCGGCTGTAGGTCTGGGCGAAGTCGGGCCGCATCACCATGGCCGCGGTCATCGGCGCCCAGTACCCGTGGTGGAACCCGGCCAGCCGGGCCAGCAGGTAGGCGGCGGTGACCACCCCGGCGAGCCGGACGGCGTGCTGGAAGATCGCCGACCGCGGCCGCAGCTGCCGCCGTACGGCCCGCAGCGCGACCGGCAGCATCCGCGAGATCGACGGCTTGTGCAGCGCCCCGCCGGCGCCGACCACGGGCGTGGTGATGGTGTCCTCGTCGTTGCGGTCCAGGGTGTCCGCGGCCTTGCGCAGCAGCCCGCCGAGCCGCCGGGCAGAGCGCCGGGCCGCCCCCTGCAACTGCGCCCCCTGGTCCGGCCGGACCAGGGTCAGCGCGGGCGCCGACCGGGGGAGCCGGACGGGGTCGCCGGTGCGGACGGCCCGGGCGAGGGCGTCCATCACCTCGGCGGCGGCGGCCAGCACCTCCCGGGCCCGGTCGCGTTCCGGCCCCTCCTCGGGGGCGCCGACCTTGGGGTCGGCGAGCGCGGCGAGGGTGGGGCGGATGCGCTCGGCGATGCCGCGCAGGCCGCGCAGTTCGGGCGGCCGGTGGCGGTCCTGCCAGGGGGTGACGGCGGAGGCGTGCCGGGCGGTCATGAACGGTTCCGGGTCCACGTGCGCGGTCGGGTCCTGGCGCAACCGGCGCGCGTAGTCGGCGAGTTCGGCGAAGGTGTCGGCGAGCGCGGCCCGTTGGGCGCTCCAACTGCCGATCGGCCACAGGGTGATGACGACGGCCTGGGCGACGCCGCCGAGCGCGGCGACCAGTCCGTGGCCGAGCGCGGCGGCCGCGCTGACCGGGAGTTGGACCACGATCAGCATCACCGAGAGGGTGTTCGCGGTGACCACTCCGGCGGTGGGGCCGATCGCCCAGGCGAGTCCCGCGCCGAAGGCCCACACCGCGAGCAGCACCGGGAACAGCCCGTACACCCCGGCGGCGAGGTAGCCGAGGAAGGTGCTGATCCCGAGCCCGACGCCGGCCGCGACGGCCAGACTGGCGCGGGGCCGGAAGCTGCGCTGGAAGGTGGCCGAACCGGCGATGAACGCGCCCATCGCGGCCGAGGTGGCGAGCCCGACCCCGCCGAGGGCGAGCGTGGGGAAGAGCACCAGCGCCACGGCGACCGCCCCGCGCAGCGCGCGCTTGGGATCGGTGAGCGCCCGGTCGAGGGTGAGTCCGGTCCGCGCGGTGTCACGAAGGGCGGCGAACCAGGACATACCGCCATCCTAGGCTGCCGTCGGCCCCGACCTCCGCCACCGCTGCCCGAGCCGCCCCAGCCGCGCCGCCGCCCACAGCAGGGCCCCCGTCGGCAGGAACACCGCGTCCGCCGCGACCATCGCGAGCGAGAACACCGGCAGCCCGAGCACCACCGCGATCCCCAGGTGTTCCAGCATCAGGACCGCCAGCAGCGCGTTCTTGACCCGCCGGTTGAGCAGCGTGAACGGGAACGCGACCTGGAGGACCACCGTGCCGTACGAGATCAGGAAGACCGGCAGCAGTGCCGAGCCGACCAGCGCCGACAGCCCCGGCCAGGGCGCGAAGTAGTCCAGGTGCAGCGGGTAGTACAGGGCCGTGCCGTCCTGCCAGCGCGAGCCCTGCACCTTGTACCAGCCGGCCGTGGCGTAGACCAGCACCACCTCGGTGGCGATGACCAGCATCGCGCAGTTGTGCACCATGTTCGCCAGCGCGTCGAGCACGGCCCGCGGCTCGCCCGCCGGCCGCAGCCGGCCGAGCGTCCACCAGATCCCGGAGACCGCCCAGAGCCCCCAGAACAGCGGCGCCCAGCCGAGGTACGGGAAGGCCGGCCCGGTCCAGGTGAGGCTGTCCCCGGAGAAGTCGCCGGCCTGACAGACGGCCAGCACCGCGCCGAGCAGGGCCCAGAGCACCACCCCGCCCCGCCCGGGCCGGGCCCGGCGCGCGTCCAGCGACCAGACCTCGGCGCAGCGGGTGAAGACCAGGTAGACGGCCATCAGGTGGACGACGTTGTCGCCGCCGTCGCCGAGCAGGACGTCGCGGTTCTGCAGCGACAGCACGGTGACCAGGAACAGGACGGTGCTCGCCCTGGTCCGCCAGCCCAGCAGCACCGCCAGGGCGGCCAGCAGGGCCAGGTGGTAGACCAGTTCGAACCAGAGCCGCCCGCCGAACCAGGGCAGCACGGTGAACGCCCCGTCGTCGGCCAGCAGCCGCTGGGCGAGCTCCATCGACCAGGGCGAGCGGTCGCCGTACAGCACCCGCCGGTTGGGCCACTCGCGCAGCAGGTAGGCGAGCCAGACCAGCCCGAAGCCGATCCGCACCGCCGCGGCCTGGTGCCGTCCGAGCGCCCGCCCGGTGAAGGCCTCCATCGCCCGCCCGAGGGCGGCGACCGGCCGGCGCGGCGCCGCGCCGGGCCCGGGGCCCGCCGGGGCGACGGACGGTCCGCCCTGCCGCGGCACGCCGTCCAGCAGCGGCACGCCGTCCAGCGGCCGCGGCTCCACCGGCCCGCCCGCCACGGTCGGCGCCGCAGGGTCCACGCCCAACGCCACGGGCTCCACCGCCCCCTCGTTCACCCCAGCCCCCGGTAGTCCTCGTCCCCGACCGGCCACCACGGCAGCTCCCGCACCCTGGGCGCGGGCGGCGCGGCCTCACCGCTCCAGGACGGCGGCGGCACGGTCGCCGTGGTCGCCCGGAACTGGATCTCCAGCACCCGCTCGCCGTCCACCTCCCGGCCGATCCGCTGCAACGCGATCCGCTTGAGGTACTGCTCGGCGAGCCGGCCGCGCGAGTTGGTCGGCTTCCCGTCCTGGGCGTCGTGGGAACCGTCGTAGAAGTCCCAGGCCCGGCGCAGCAGGTTCTGGTCGACGTGGCTGGGCGCCGGGTTGCCCCGGATCGCCGCGATGTCCTGCGCGGTCAGCCCGGTCCAGTCATGGGTGCGGGTGGCGCCGCCGTCCGCGACGGTGCGCACCCGGGCGTCCACGCCGACGTTCTGCTGCAAAGGGTTGGGGGCGAACAGCTTCCAGTTCTGCTCGAACTCCGGGTAGACGATCCCGTCGACCTCGTCCCGGTACTGCCGGGACAGCGTGTTGGCGGGGGCGACGTGCAGGAACACCGCGGCGAGGAACAGCCCGGTGCCGCTGACCAGCACCGCGGCGGCCAGGCCGAGGACGAGCTGCGCGGGCGTCGACCAGACCCTCCCCGGGGCGGCCCGGTCCGTGCTGCCCGTCATGGCCTCCCCGCCCGGTCGGCGCGCCGCCGGCCGGTACCGGCGCGTCGCGCGCCCATCCTGCCCTACCCGTCCCCGGGCGGGCACCGCGAGGTTCCGGAGGTCCTACAGGACGAAGGCGGCCTGGCCGGTGCTGCTGACCATCGGACGGCCGGCGCCCTCCCAGGCGTACATCCCGCCGTCCACGTTCACCGCTTCCCGGCCCTGCTGCACCAGGTACTGGACGACCTGCGCGGAGCGGCCGCCGACCCGGCAGAGCACGTACAGCTTCTCCTCCGGCAGCTCGCCGATCCGGGCGATCACCTCGCCGATCGGGATGTGCAGCGCGCCGTCCACGTGGCCGGCGTCCCACTCGTCCTGCTCGCGCACGTCCAGCAGGGCGGCATCGGCCGGCACGGAGGCGGCGTCGGTGGAGGGGATCTGCGCGAACATCGTGGGGCTCTCCTGGGCTCGGTGCGGGTCGGTGGAGTCGGTGGGGCCGGTGCCATTGTCGCCCACCGCCGTCGGCCGGTGGGCCGGATCCGGGGTTCCGAGCAGCCGCTCCAGCTCGGCCTGCTGTGCGGCGGCCTTGGCGAGCAGCTCCTCGGCGAGCTGCTCCAGCAGCCGGTCCGGGTCCTGCGGGGCGAGGGCGAGCAGCTGGCCCATCGGGGTCTGCTCCAGCCGGACCTGCTCGGTGGCGGTCTCGGTGATCTTGGCGGTCAGCCAGTCCAGCCGGCGGCGCAGCCAGCCCAGCCGGTCGGGGGAGTCGACGGCGGGCGCGGCCTCCGGCGCGGTGGACCACTCGGCGGCGAGGCCCTCCAGCACGGCGGCGTCCCCGTAGGCGTAGGCCTCGTTCACCCGGACCAGGAAGTCCGCCCGGCGCTGCTGCTCGCCGGGGTCGGTGGTGAGGTCGGGGTGGGCGCGGCGGACCAGCTCGCGGTAGATCCGCTGGGCCTCCTTCCCGGGCCGCACCCGGGCGGGCGCGGCGGGCGGCGGCGGGACGGCCTCCTCCGCGCCCTCCGCGGACTTCTCCCGTACGGAGTCGAACAGCGCGTCCAGGTCCGGCAGCTCCTCGACCCGCTGCCGGGCCTCGGTGGCCCGCCGCCGGTCCTCCGGGTCCCCGGTGCGGGCCGCGACGGCCTCGGCGACCAGCGCGTCGAGCTCGTCCAGCCGGGCGTAGAGCGGGCCGAGCAGCTGGTGGTGGATCAGGGCGAAGTTGTCGATCTCGACCCGCAGCGTCTGGACGTCCACGTCCATGCTGAGCCAGGCCAGCTCGGCGGCGGCGACCCGCTCCTCCAGCTCCTGCTGCTCCGGGTCCGTCCAGCGGGCGGGGCTCTGCGCGGTCACGATCTCGCCTCTGTCTCGTCCGTCCGGCCGGCTTCCTGCGGAGCCGCCGCGCGGGCGGCCCGGCCTGCCACCCTACCGCCGCGTTCCGGGCCGCCGTCCGGGTGAAGCGGGCGTGCGGACCGGCGCGCGGCACGTGACACGCAACCGATCCTGATGAATCTCCCCGTTTCGGTGTCGGGCCCGGCCCGGTCCGTGCTTCGCTGGTATCCGCACAGCGTGCCTTCCTCCGGAGAAACGGCCGCCCCGGGCGCGGTGGCCAGGCGGGAGCAGACCGAATCCATGGTGGCCGAGTCCAACTCCACACCGCTTCCGGCGGGCGCCGAGACCGCGCCGGGCGACCACCCGACCGGAGTGGCCGCCCTGGTCCGGCTCGCCCTCGTCGTGGTCGACCGGGCCGGCCGGATCGCCCAGTGGAGCCGGGCCGCCGAGGAGCTGTTCGGGCACCGCGCCGAGGCCGCCACCGACCGCCCGGCCTCGGGCCTGCTGCCCGCCCTGGAGGCACGGGTGCTCGGCCGCTGCGCGGTGCGCCGCCGCTGCGACGCCCTCGACACCCTGGCCGGGCTGACCGCCGCCGGGCGCCCCTGGGCCGGGCGGCTCACCGTGACCGACCGGGAGGAGCACCAGCGCGACGTGCTCTGGTGGGCCTACCCGCTGCCCGGCCCGGCCGGCGGACTGCTCGCGCTCGCCGCCGACGCCCGCCCGCTGCGCAGCTCCGGACCGCGGCTCGCCCTCGGCGAGCGCCTGCTGCCCTTCGCCGCGGCGCCCGGCGCCCGGGGCGGCTTCCACGGGCTGACCGCCGCCCTCACCCCGCCGGCCGCCGAGCTGCCCGAGCCGCTGGCCCGGCTGCTGCCCGCCGCCCTCCGGGCCCCGCTGCGCGCGGCCGCCGCCCTGGGCGGGCTGCCCGCACTGCGGCTGGACGCGACCACCGTGCTGGCGGTGCTGCCCTCCGATCCGCAGGCCGGCACCGCCCACGTGGCCGCCGGCCTGGGCCGCCGCTACCCGACGCCCCAGCAGCGCGCGGCCCGGCTCGGTCCGCCGCCGCAGGCCGACCAGTCCGCGCCGGGCCGCCGTCCCCAGGGCCCGCTGCCCGCCCAACGCGAACCGGCCCGGCTCGACCCCGCCCCGCACGCCCCCGGCGAGCGGCCCACCGCGGTCGTCGGTGCCCCGCCCGCCCCGCTCCCGGCCCCCGGCCGCGAGACACCCCCACGCACCGGAGGAGGAGCCACCATCGAGCCGCAGGCCGCCGTCGAGTCGTCCGCCCACGGCCTCCCGCCGCGCCGCCCACACCAGGCCCCGCCCGGCGCCGTCCCCGCCCCCACCGGCGCCGAGGGACCGCCGAGCGGCCGACTGGGCCCGTTCCTCACCAACGGCCAGGCCGGCGAACAGCTGGCCCTGCTGAACGAGGTCGGCGGCAAGGTCGGCACCACCCTGGACCTCGGCTTCACCGCCCACGAGCTGTGCCAGGTGCTGGTCCCCCGGGTCGCCGACTTCGCCTGCGTGGACCTCGTGGACGGCCTGATCTCGGACTCCGAGCTACCGGTCTCCCGCCCCGACGACGACACCATGCTGCGCCGGGTCGCCCTGGTCTTCAACCAGACCGGCGGCGCCTGGGACCACGTGCTCTCCGAGGGCTCGCTGGTCAGCATGCCGCGCCGGACCCCGCCCGGGCTGGCCCTGCAACTGAACCAGCCGGTGCTGGTCCCGGTGGTCAGCGCGGACGTCGCGGTGGACTACGCGATCGCGCTCGGCGGCGCCCGGCTGGCCCCGGTGGTCTCCGGCCGCTCGATGCTGGTGGTCCCGCTGTCCGCCCGGGGCACCGTGCTGGGCATCCTCAAGCTGCTCCGGCTGCCGGACCGCGCCCCCTTCGACGAGAGCGACGCCGCCACCCTCAAGGAGCTGGCGGTACGGGCCGCGCTGTCGCTGGACAACGCCCGGCTGCACCGCGCCGAGGCCAGGGTCGCCACCACCCTCCAGCGCTCGATGATCCCGACCCGCCCGCCGCAGATCCCCGGGGTGCAGATCGCCCACCGCTACCTGCCCGGCGATCCGAAGGCCGAGGTCGGCGGCGACTGGTTCGACGCGATCCAGCTGCCCGGCAGCCGGGTCGCCCTGGTGGTCGGCGACGTGATGGGCCACGGCATCCACTCGGCCGCCGCGATGGGCCGCTTCCGCACCGCGATGCAGACCCTCGCCGCCCTGGACCTGCCGCCCGGCCAGCTGCTGCGGCACCTGGACAACCTGGCCCAGAAGCTCGGCGACGACCACCTCGCCACCTGCCTGTACGCGGTCTACGACCCGATCAACCGGACCTGCGAGCTGGCCAGCGCCGGCCACGTCCCACCCGTCCTGGTGCACCCGGACGGCAGCGGGGAACTGCTGGAGATCCCGGCCGGCGCGCCGATCGGCGTCGGCGGGGTGCCGTTCGTCGCCAAGACCATCGACGTCTCGGACGGCTCGATGCTGGTGCTGTGCACCGACGGACTGGTCGAGGTCCGGGGCGGGGACATAGGGGCGGGCCTGGCCGCGCTGTGCGGCAACCTGATCGACCCGCAGCAGAGCCCCGAGCAGGCCTGCGACGAGGTGCTGCGCCGGCTGCACTCGGACGACCGCAAGGACGACGTCGCCCTGCTGGTGGCCCGTTTCGACGGGGTCGCCCCGTCCGAGGTGGCCACCTGGAACCTCACCGTGGACCAGCGCGAGGTGCGCCGGGCCCGTTCCCTGGTCCGCGAGCAGCTGGCCGCCTGGCACCTGGAGGCGCTCAGCGACACCACCGAGCTGCTGGTCAGCGAACTGGTCACGAACGCCGTCCGGGTCGCCCGGGACCGGGTGCAGCTCCAGCTGATCCGGGTGGACAAGCTGCTGGTCGAGGTCAGCGACGACAACCACAACCTGCCCTCGCTGGAACCGGCCGAGCAGCTCGGCGAGACCGGCCGCGGCCTCACCCTGGTCACCAAGCTCGCCGAACACTGGGGCACCGCCCGCAAGGCGGTGGGCAAGGTCGTCTGGTTCGAGCTGCCCCTCCCGCACGCATGACGGCCGCGTACGGGCAACGCCCCGTACGCGGCCGACAAGGAAGGTGAAGGGTCACTCAGGGGATGACGGCCCCCGCCGAACGGCGCCGGGCCTCCGCCGCGACCTCCCGGGAGGCCGCGGTGGCCACCGAGGTGGCGGCGCCGACCCCGGCCAGCACCCGCGGCCAGAAGTCCCCGAAGACCTCGGCCGAGACGGCGATCAGCAGCGCGGTGACCACCGCGACCACGTGCTCCAGGCCCGCCAGGTTCGGCAGCACGACCGCCTCGCCGACCATCAGCACCACCACCGTGGCGGCGGTGAACCAGGCCCGGGTGCGGAACGCGATGCAGATGGCCAGTGCCACCACCGCGGCCGAGGGCCCGGTGTCCCGCACGAAGGCGACCCACTTCGGGAAGCCGAACAGGTGGTGCGGCCCCATCGCCACGCCGACCCGGGCGAACAGCGTGCCCGCCAGGGTGCACGCGTAGGCGACCACCAGCGTCATCCGCCGGCCGAGCACGACCTCGGCGATCGCGAAGACCACGAAGACCTGGGCCAGTGCTCCCCACACCGGCAGGTCCAGGGCCGGCACGTACAACGACAGCGGGGTCCGCAGCAGCGAGACCTCCAGCGGCAGCGAGGCCCGCACCACCCCGATGTGGTTGACGAACCGCTCACCGCCCGGCAGGTGCTGGACGATGCTGAACAGCAGGATCAGAAACGTCGCCGTCGTGGCCAGCGGAAAGGCGGCGAACTTCTTGCGCACCACCGCGTCGCGGACCGTCAGGTACAACGTCCCCCACTCTGCGACAGCGGCCTTTCTGGCTCGCGCCAGCAGCCCCTTTCGCACGCCCCCCGCGTGGGTCCTGTGAATCACAACCGTTTCTCCCGAATCCCCGAACTTGTCAGCTACTCCCACATTAGAAGCCTGTTAACAAATCCACATCGGCATGGATGGGGATCGAGGTCATCCTCAGGAGGGAGACGAATCCCCCCTCCGGACCCCCCGTACGACCGATGGCCTTCTCCGCCCCCGGCCGCCCGGCCCCCCTCCGCCCCCCGACGGAGGGCTACCCCTTCCCGTCCCGGGCCGCCACCGGCACCCGGGGCGCCACCACGGCGGGCCCGGCGTGCCGGCGCCGGAACAGGGCGGGCAGGCTCGGCGCGACGATGAAGCCCTCGGCGCGGGCGCTGGCGATGCCGATCCGGGGAATCTCGCTGCTCTTCTCGAACAGCAGGTAGCGCGGCTCCCAGATCGGCCGGTACTTGGCGTTCGCGCGGTACAGCGACTCGATCTGCCACCAGCGCGAGAAGAAGCCGAGGACGGAGCGCCACAGCCGCAGCACCGGACCGGCACCGAGCTTGGAACCGCGCTCGAAGACCGAGCGGAACATCGCGAAGTTCAGCGACACCCGCTTGAGCCCGACCTCCTCCGCACGCTGCAGCAGCTCGATGACCATGAACTCCATCAGGCCGTTCTCGGTGTCCCGGGCCCGGCGCATCAGGTCCAGCGAGAGCCCGTCCGGGCCCCACGGCACGAAGCTCAGCAGCGCCTTGAGCTCGCCGTCCCCGTCACTGCACTCCAGCATCACGCAGCGGCCGTCGCCCGGGTCGCCGAGCCGCCCCAGCGCCATCGAGAAGCCGCGCTCGGTCGCCCCGTCGCGCCACTCGTCGGCCTTGGACACCAGCCGCGCCATCTCCTCCTCGGAGATGTCCTCGTGCCGGCGGATCCGCACCGTGTACCCGGCCCGCTTGACCCGGTTGTACGCCTGCCGGACCACCCGCATCGCCCGGCCGTCCAGCGAGAACTCGTCCAGCTCGACGATCGCCTCGTCACCCAGCTCCAGCGCGTCCAGCCCGTGCCGGGCGTAGATCACCCCGGCCTCCTCGGAGGCGCCCATCACGGCCGGCGCCCAGGCGTGCTCGCGCGCCTCGGACAGCCAGGCCTCGATCGCGCCCGGCCAGGCCTCCGGGTCGCCGATCGGGTCGCCCGAGGCCAGCGAGACCCCGCCGATCACCCGGTACGTCACCGCCGCCTTGCCGCTGGGGGAGAAGACCACCGCCTTGTCCCGGCGCAGCGCGAAGTAGCCGAGCGAGTCGCGCTCGCCCTGCTTGTCCAGCAGGCCGCGCAGCTTCGCCTCGTCCTCGGGGTTGAGCAGCTCCTTGCCGCGCGGGCTGCGGAACGCCACGTACAGCACCAGCAGGAACAGCACCGCGCCCATCGCGTTGATCGCCGCGTTCACCCAGGTCGGGGCCGCGATCACGGAGCGCAGGTGCTCGGACGGGGTGATGGTGATCATCCGGCCGACCGAGTAGCGGAAGAGGTCCCACCAGCCGGCCCCGTTCAGCTCGTTGGTGATCCAGACCAGCAGCGCGCCGACGGCGCCGCCGAAGAACAGCCCGCCGACGAAGGTGGCCGCCGCGGTCTTCGGGTTGGAGCGGTCGCCCTTGGAGGTGAACTCCTTGCGCCCGATCAGCAGCGCCAGCACGAACAGGCAGGTCAGCACCGTGGAGATGTAGTTGAGCGGGTGCTTGTTGAAGCGCTCGCCGGGCAGCACCATGACCGCCAGGTACAGCAGGGCGAAGACGCTGCTGAGCGCCGCGTTGAAGATCCACGCGGCCCGCTTGCGCCGCCGCATCGCGACCGCCAGGAAGACCGACAGCACCGCGGCCGCCAGACCGGAGGTCATCAGGTACGGGGTGAAGTACTCGCCCTCGTTGTGCTCGTTGACCTGGTTCCCCCAGGGCACCAGCAGCACGGTCGCCACGTTCAACAGCGCCAGCAGCCGGAGGTACCAGACCGAGGCGGCCGCGGCCCGCGGGCGCCAGCGGTCGAGCGGTCCGGCGGGCCGGGGCTCGGCGGAGGTGGCGGACGGCTCCGACTTCACAGTGGACGACACAGCTCAATTCCAAACGATCAGATGGTGGGGCGCATCCGCACGCGGCCCGGCGCCGGGCGCCGGCACGGGCCCGACGGGCTGACCGGCCACCCCCGCCCACCGACCGCCCGCGTCGAGCGACCGGCCGGAAAAGGCAGCCAACTCCATGGTTCCGCACCATTCCTGAAAATTGCGTGAACCGGGTAGCGGATTCCCACCCCCGCCGAACGGCGGGGGTTCTTACCCCCCATGGGTTCGGCACCCCGCCCCGGCTACCCCTACTCTCAAAGCGACCCCCGCGGACCGACCGAACCCGGCCGCCCGAACCGAGGAGGCCCCCCATCACCACCACCCGCGTGCTGATCGTCGACGACGAGATCCTGGTCCGCTCCGGCCTCGGCCTGATCGTCGGTTCCGCCCCCGACCTGGAGGTGGTCGGCGACTGCTCCGGCGGACAGGCCGAGGAGCACGTCCAGCGCCTGCGCCCGCACGTGGTGCTGCTCGACATCCGGATGCCCGACCTCGACGGCATCTCGGTGCTGCGCCGCCTGCGCGCCCTGCCCGACCCGCCGGCCGTCGCGATGCTCACCACCTTCGACACCGACGAGTACATCGGCACCGCGCTGCGGGCCGGCGCGACCGGGTTCCTGCTCAAGGACACCGCCCCCGAGCAGCTGGTGCACGCCGTCCGGGTGCTCGCCGCGGGCGGCAACATCCTCTCCCCGACCGTCACCCGCACCGTGATCGGCGGCTACGTGGACGGCGGCGGCCCGGACGCCGAGGCCACCGCGCTGGCCCGCACCCTGACCGGCCGCGAGCTGGACGTGCTGGCCCTGCTCGGCGAGGGCCTGTCCAACGCCGAGATCGCCGACCGGCTCTTCCTCGGCACCGGCACGGTCAAGGACCACATCAGCGCGATCCTCGGCAAGCTCGGCGCCGCCAACCGGGTGCAGGCCGCCGTGCTCGCCCACCGGGCCGGCCTGGTGCGGCCCAAGCCCGGCGACGGGGCATGACGGCCGCCGACCAGCTGCCGTCCCGACGGCTGCCGGCCTGGTGCACCGCCCCCTGGCCGATGGTGCTGCTGCCCGTCCTGTACTCCCTGATGGACGCCGCCCTGGTGTCCCGGGACTCCACCTGGTGGCAGGTGACGCTCTCCGTGCTGGCCGCCGTGGCGCTGTTCTGGCGGCGCCGCTTCCCGGTGACGGTGCTGCTGCTCACCATGCCCGGCACCTGGGTGGAGGCGATCTGGCTGGCCCCGATCACCGCCGTCTACACGGTCGCCACCGAGCGCCCCAGGGCGGCGGTGCTGTTCCCCTGCGCGGCCCTGTTCACCCTGGTCGACTTCTTCCACTGGCCGCTGCCGAACCCGCTGGTCGAGCTCAGCCGGAACACCGCCCTGGACGCCATCCAGGCCGTGATGCTCTCCGCCGGCCCGGCCGCCACCGGACTGCTCTCCCGCACCCGGCGGGAGCTGGCCGCCCGGCTGGACGAACTGACCCGCGGCCAGGAGCGGGAGAGCCGGCTGCTCGCCGAACGGGTGCTGATCAGCGAGCGCGGCCGGCTGGCCCGGGAGATGCACGACGTGGTCTCGCACCAGGTCAGCCTGATCAGCATCCAGGCCGGCGCGCTCCAGGTGAGCACCACCGACCCGGCCGCCGCGACCACCGCCCGCACCATCCGCGAGCTGTCCGTCCGGACCCTGGAGGAGCTGCGCCAGATGGTCGGGGTGCTGCGCAGCACCGGCGGCCCCCGCCCGGACGCCCCGCTCGCCCCGCAGCCCCGGCTGGCCGACCTGCCCCGGCTGATCGCGGAGAGCGGGCTGGCCGCCGACTCCGAGCTGAACCCCGGTGACCGCCCGTGGCCGGAGGCGGTCGAACGGGCCGCCTACCGCACCGTCCAGGAGGCGCTCACCAACATCACCAAGTACGCCCCGGAGGCGGTGGTGCACGTGCGGGTCCGGGCGAAGGGCCGCCGGCTGCGGGTCGAGGTCCGCAACGAGGCGCCGCCGGTCCGCCCGGCCGAGACCCTGCCGGGCGGCGGCCACGGCCTGGTCGGGCTGCGCGAGCGCGCCCAGCTGCTGGGCGGCACCCTCACCGCCGGTCCGACCCAGGACGGCGGCTTCGAGGTCCGTGCCGACCTCCCGGCCGGCCAGTCCTGACCCGCCCGCTCCGGCCCGGCCCTCCGGGGCGGGGCCGGCGGCGCGGGACAACGAGAAAGCCCCGCAGATCCGAAGATCTGCGGGGCTTCGCTGTGCGCGAGGGGGGAGTTGAACCCCCACGCCCTTTCGGGCACTGGAACCTGAATCCAGCGCGTCTGCCTATTCCGCCACCCGCGCATGGGTGTCGTCTTCACTGCCGTCCGTTCCGCGGAGCCGCTCGGTACCATGTGGTCTTCGCGTTTCCCCGGTCCGGCTCCCTTTCGGGCGGCCCTTCCGACGTGGAAAACAGTAGCACGACCTGGGGGGCTGCTCCGAATCCGTTTCCCGGGGAGACCGACCACGTCCGAACGGCCGCGCGACGAACGGACGGGCGGAGCGCGGTGCACCGCTCCGACGGGCAGACCTGGCGTGCCGCACCCGGAATGCGTCACCCTGTGTGTCCGAGCCCACCCCCCGGCACCACGCGGTCCGGGAACCGTACGGAAGGGCCCGGCGTGGATACGATCAGTACGGAAGTACCGCAAGTAGGCACGACCGACTCCCCCGAGGACACCTCCGCGGCGGACCCCGGTCGGCAGGCAGGCGAACGAACCCTGGAAGGGGGTGCCCCATGGGGATGATGAAGAAGTTCGAGCAGCGGCTGGAGGGTCTCGTCAACGGCACCTTCGCCAAGGTGTTCAAGTCCGAGGTCCAGCCCGTGGAGATCGCCGGCGCTCTGCAGCGCGAGTGCGACAACAACGCGAGCATCTGGAACCGCGACCGCACCGTCGTGCCGAACGACTTCATCGTCGAGCTCAGCCCGCACGACCACGAGCGGCTCAGCCCCTACTCGGGGCAGCTCGGCGCCGAGCTGGCCGGCATGGTCCGCGAGTACGCCGAGGCCCAGCGGTACTCCTTCATGGGCCCGCTCCAGGTGAACCTGGAGAAGGCCGACGACCTGGACACCGGCCTCTACCGGGTGCGCAGCCGCACCCTGGCCTCCGAGGAACCCCAGCAGTTCGCCCCGCAGCAGCAGCCCGGCTACGACCGCCAGCCGGCCGCACCGGCCCCCGGCGCACCGTGGCAGCAGGGCGGCGCCGGGCAGTACAGCGCGCCCCCGCCGCCGGCCGCGCCCCCCGCGATGCCCCCGGGCCCTCCGGCCGGCGGCAACGTCCGCGCCTTCCCCGGAGCCGGCCACGGCACCTCGGTCCGCCGCTGGATCGAGGTGAACGGCGCCCGCCACCAGATCACCGGCGCGGCCTGCGTCCTCGGCCGCTCGACCGAGGCGGACGTCCGGATCGACGACCCCGGGGTCTCCCGCAAGCACGCCGAGATCCGCCCGGGCACCCCTTCGATGGTCCTCGACCTGGGCTCCACCAACGGCATCGTGGTGGACGGGCAGCACACCCAGCGCGCTACGCTCCGCGACGGCTCCCGAATCGTCGTGGGCTCCACCACCATCGTCTACCGGCAGGTCGAAGGGTAGTGTCCGAGTTGTTCGCGCGCCTCGCTCACCGACTGGCGGGACGGCCATGTCAGAACTGACCCTCACGGTCATGCGGCTGGGCTTCCTGGCCGTGCTGTGGCTGTTCGTCATCGTCGCGATCCAGGTGATCCGCAGCGACCTGTTCGGCACCAAGGTGAACCCCCGCAGCTCCCGTCGCGGCGGCGGTGCCGCCACCGCGTCCGGAGCCGCCGCGGCGCCCTCCTCGGCACCCGGACGTCCCGCGGCCCCCGCCCCCGGCAACGGCGCCCCGGCGGCCCAGACCCAGGGCGGCGGCGGCCGCCGCCGCGGCGCCCCGACCCAGCTGGTGGTCGTCCAGGGCTCGCTGGCCGGAACGACGGTCGCACTCCAGGGCCAGACCATCACGCTGGGCCGGGCGCACGACTCGACCATCGTGCTGGACGACGACTACGCGTCCTCCCGGCATGCCAGGATCTATCCGGATCAGACTGGGCAGTGGACGGTCGAGGATCTAGGCTCCACCAACGGCACCTATCTGGACCGGCAGCGCCTGACCGCGCCCACTCCGCTCCAGCCGGGCACGCCGATCCGTATCGGCAGGACCGTCATCGAACTGCGGAAGTAGTAGCGCATGAGGGACAGCATCCCGTCCAAGACCCAGAGGGGGGCACAGGTCGCATGACCCTGGTGCTGCGCTTCGCCGCCGGCTCCCACAAGGGACTGATCCGGGAGGGGAACGAGGACTCCGGCTACGCCGGGCCGCGGCTGCTGGCCGTGGCCGACGGCATGGGCGGCGCCGCGGCCGGCGAGGTCGCTTCCTCCGAGGTGCTCGGCTCGATCGTCCGGCTGGACGAGGACGTGCCGGGCGCGGACCTGCTGACCCTGCTGGGCGACGCCGTCCAGGGCGCCAACGACCGGCTCCGGCAGATGGTCGAGGAGGACCCGCAGCTGGAGGGCATGGGCTGCACCCTGACGGCCATGCTCTGGACCGGCCAGCGGATGGGCCTGGTGCACGTCGGCGACTCCCGCGCCTACCTGCTGCGCGACGGCTCGCTGGTGCAGATCACCCAGGACCACACCTGGGTGCAGCGCCTGGTCGACGAGGGCCGGATCACACCCGAGGAGGCCGAGACCCACCCGCAGCGCTCGCTGCTGATGCGGGCCCTGGACGGCCGCGGCCAGGTCGAGCCGGACCTCTCGATCCGCGAGGTCCGGGCCGGCGACCGCTACCTGATCTGCTCGGACGGCCTCTCCGGCCCGGTCAGCCACCAGACCCTCCAGGACACCCTGGGCAGCTACTACTCGCCCGAGCAGACCGTGCAGGAGCTGATCCAGCTCGCGCTGCGCGGCGGCGGTCCGGACAACATCACCTGCATCGTGGCGGACGTCATCGACGTCGGCGCCACGGACACCATGAGCGGCCAGTTCAACGACGTCCCGGTGGTCGTCGGCGCGGTCGCCGAGACCCCGCCGTCCTCGACCGCCGCCGACCGCTCGATCGCGGACACCCCGGCCGGCCGCGCCGCCGGCCTGGGCCGCGGCCCGCAGGGCGCCTTCGGCCCGGCCGAGGGCTACGACGCGGCCGGGAACGCCTTCGGCCCCGCCGAGGGCTACGAGGGCGACGGCGGCTACGGCTACCCGGCCGAGCCCTCGGTGTACGGCACCGAGGAGTTCGACGGGGAGCAGCCCTCCCGGCGCAAGCGCCGGGGCCTGACCGTCCCGCTGGCCGTCCTGGTCACGCTCGGCCTGCTCGGCGGCGCCGGGTACTTCGGCTACCGGTGGACCCAGGACCAGTACTACATCGGCGAGGACGGCGACCACGTCGCCATCTACCAGGGCGTCAACCAGAACCTGGCCGGGCTGAGCCTGTCCTCGGTGCACGAGTCGCACAGCGACGCGCCGTTGAAGTGGCTGCCGCAGGACCAGCGCGCCCAGGTGAACCGGACCATCTCGGTCGGCAGCCTGTCGGACGCCCAGAAGACCATGGGCACCCTGGTGGACTGGGCCAAGCTGTGCCAGAAGGCCGCCACCGTGAACACCGCGGCCCCGCAGGGCACCCAGGGCACCACGGCCACCAGGACCGCGTTCGTGGCCGCCACCCCGACCACCCCCGGCGAGCGGGAGAAGCCCCGCTCCCCGGGCGCGGCCGCGCCGTCCGCGACGACGACCCCGTCCGCCCCCGGCACCGCCGCCCCGACGCCGAACGCCACCCCCCCGGCGGCCGCCCCGAGCGAGCAGGCCCAGCCGCCCCAGCAACCCGCACTGTCCGACGACGAGCGCAGCCGGGCCGAAGCCTGCCCGAAGCCGTGACGTCCTTGATCCGACATAGGTCCGCCCGGAACGGGCCCGCCGGCCGTCAGGGAGCGGTCACCACGTGAGCAGCTACGACCTGAGCGGCGACACCGCCCGCACCGGCTCCCGACGCCGGGCGGCGGGCGGGCGTGTCGTGCCGCGACGCCGCGGCAACACCACCATCTCGCTCCAGGGCGCACCGAACCGCCGCAACACCGAACTGGCCCTGCTGGTCTTCGCCGTGCTGCTGCCGATCCTGGCGTACGCCAACGTGGGCCTGGCGATGGACTCCCGGCTCCCGACCGGGATGCTCGGCTACGGCCTCGGGATGGGCTCGCTGGCCCTGGTCGCGCACCTGCTGGTGCGCCGCTTCGCGCCGTACGCGGACCCGCTGATGCTGCCGATCGCCACCCTGCTGAACGGGCTGGGCGTGGTGATGATCTGGCGCCTGGACAAGGCGGGCCACCTGCTCAGCGGCAACTTCCCGGCGGCCCGCAACCAGCTGATGTGGTCGGCCCTCGGGGTCACCCTGTTCATCGGTGTGATGGTCTTCCTGAAGGACCACCGGGTGCTGCAGCGCTACACCTACATCTCGATGGTGGTGGCGCTGGTGCTGCTGGCCGCACCGGCCTTCTTCCCGGCCCGGGCGGAGGACTTCGGCGCGAAGATCTGGATCCGGATGGGCAGCTTCTCCATCCAGCCCGGCGAGTTCGCCAAGATCGTCCTGACCGTGTTCTTCGCCGGCTACCTGATGGTCAAGCGGGACGCCCTGGCACTGGCCAGCCGCCGCTTCATGGGCCTGTACCTGCCGCGCGGCCGCGACCTCGGCCCGATCGTCGTGATCTGGCTGCTCAGCCTGCTGATCCTGGTCTTCGAGAACGACCTCGGCACGTCCTTCCTGTTCTTCGGCCTGTTCGTGGTGATGCTCTACGTCGCCACCGAGCGGACCAGCTGGATCCTGTTCGGCCTGCTGATGTCGGTCGGCGGCGCGGTCGCGGTGGCCATGACCACCAGCCACGTCAAGGTCCGCATCGACGCCTGGCTCGACCCGATGGCCGCCTTCGCGCCGACCCCGCCCAAGGGCGCCACCGAGCAGATCGGCCAGTCGCTGATGGCGCTCGGCTCCGGCGGGGTGACCGGCTCCGGCCTCGGCCAGGGCCGCTCCTGGCTGATCAACTTCGCCGCCAAGAGCGACTTCATCCTGGGCTCCTTCGGCGAGGAGCTCGGACTGACCGGCCTGATGGCGATCTTCCTGCTGTACGCCCTGCTGGTGCAGCGCGGCCTGCGCACCGCCCTCGCCGCCCGCGACCCCTTCGGCAAGCTGTTCGCCGTCGGGCTCGCCTCGGCGATGGCGCTGCAGGTCTTCGTGGTGGCCGGCGGGGTCACCGGGCTGATCCCACTGACCGGTATGACCATGCCGTTCCTCGCGCAGGGCGGTTCGTCCGTGGTCGCCAACTGGGCGCTGGTCGCGATCCTGCTCAAGATCAGCGACAGCGCCCGACGTCCCGGGGTCGAACCGGCCCCGGTCCCCGAGGGCCAGGGAGGACCCGCCCGATGAACAAGCCGATCCGACGGGTCTCGATCTTCTGCCTGGTGCTGATCCTGGCGCTGATGGTGCGCACCAACTGGGTGCAGGGCGTCCAGGCCGACGCGCTGGCCTCCAACAAGAACAACAAGCGCCAGCTGTACGACCGCTACGCCCACCCGCGCGGCAACATCATCGTCAGCGGCCAGCCGGTCACCAACTCCGACTTCGTGAACGGCCTGCGCTACAAGTACAAGCGCTCCTGGAAGGACGGCGCGATGTACGCGCCGGTCACCGGCTACTCCTCGCAGGCCTACGGCTCCAGCGGGCTGGAGAACCTGGAGGACGGCATCCTCTCGGGCACCGACGACCGGCTGTTCTTCCGCAACACCCTGGACATGCTGACCGGCGAGCAGAAGCGCGGCGGCGACGTCGTCACGACGATCAACGCCAAGGTGCAGAAGGCCGCCTTCGACGGCCTGGGCGACAAGAAGGGCGCGGTGGTCGCGCTCGACCCGAAGACCGGTGCGATCCTGGCCCTGGTCTCCACCCCGTCCTACGACCCGGGCACCTTCGCCGGCGGCGAGAGCGGCGACACCAAGTCCTGGCAGGACCTCAACGCGGACCCGAACAAGCCGATGCTCAACCGGGCGCTGCGCGAGACCTACCCGCCCGGCTCGACCTTCAAGCTGGTCACCGCCACCGCCGCGTTCGAGAACGGCCTCTACCAGGGCGTCAACGACGCCACGAAGACGCCGGACCCGTACACCCTGCCCAACACCCAGACGGTGCTCAAGAACGAGAGCCCCAACGAGCGCTGCGAGAACGCCGCCATCGAGTCCGGGATGGACCAGTCCTGCAACACGGTCTTCGCCAAGATGGGCGCCGACCTCGGCAAGGACAAGATGCGGGCGCAGGCCGAGAAGTTCGGCTTCAACAGCACGGTGGACACCCCGGTCCGCTCGGAGAAGAGCATCTTCCCGGACAGCCCCAGCCTGGACGGCACCGCCCAGGACTCGATCGGCCAGCACGACACCCGCGCCACCCCGCTGCAGATGGCCATGGTCTCCGCGGCGATCGCCAACAACGGCAGCCTGATGCAGCCGTACCTGGTCGACCAGGAGCGCTCGGCCTCGCTGACCACCATCTCCAAGCACACCGAGAAGCAGTTCTCCCAGGCGATGAGCCCGGCCACCGCGCAGAAGATGCAGGACCTGATGGTCTCGGTGGTCGAGAACGGCACCGGCACCAACGCCAAGATCCCCGGTCTCCAGGTCGGCGGCAAGACCGGCACCGCCCAGCACGGCGAGGACAACGCCGGCCTGCCGTTCGCCTGGTTCACCTCCTGGGCCAAGACCTCGGACGGCCAGTCGGTCGCGGTCGCGGTGGTGGTCGAGGACGGCTCCCAGAACCGCGACGGCATCAGCGGCGGCCGCCTCGCGGCCCCGATCGCCAAGGCGGTGATGCAGGCCGCGCTCGGCAAGTAGGGCGACGGTGAGGCGAAAGTCACGATCGGCACCCCCGTCCGGATACCGGTCTGATATCGGCCGACGGCTGACTCCGGTCCGGTGCGGTGCGACCGGTAGCGTATCCGCCAGCAGCGGGTGTGCCCGTTGCCGCCCGCGAGGCGGTGCACGGCCCGGCCGGAGAACCGGTCTCGGCCCGCGCGGCGTCACCCAGAGCGTGCGGGGACATCTACGTCACAACCTCACCGGCGGGTGAAGGAGAGGGTCGGAACTATGGAAGAGCCTCGTCGCCTCGGCGGCAGGTACGAGCTCGGCGGCGTCCTCGGACGCGGCGGCATGGCCGAGGTGTACCTCGGCCATGACACCCGGCTCGGCCGTTCCGTCGCAGTGAAGACGCTCCGGGCCGACATGGCGCGGGATCCGTCGTTCCAGGCCCGTTTCCGCCGCGAGGCACAGTCGGCGGCGTCCCTGAACCACCCCGCGATCGTCGCCGTGTACGACACCGGCGAGGACTACATCGACGGGATCTCCATCCCGTACATCGTGATGGAGTACGTCGAGGGGTCCACGCTGCGCGAGCTGCTGCACTCCGGCCGCCGGCTGCTGCCCGAGCGGGCGCTGGAGATGACCATCGGCATCCTCCAGGCCCTGGAGTACTCGCACCGGGCCGGGATCGTGCACCGCGACATCAAGCCGGCCAACGTGATGCTGACCCGGCAGGGCAACGTCAAGGTCATGGACTTCGGCATCGCCCGCGCGATGGGCGACGCCGGGATGACCATGACCCAGACCTCGGCCGTGATCGGCACCGCCCAGTACCTCTCCCCCGAGCAGGCCAAGGGCGAGCAGGTCGACGCCCGCTCCGACCTCTACTCCACCGGCTGCCTGCTCTACGAGCTGCTGACCGTCCGGCCGCCGTTCGTCGGCGACTCCCCGGTCGCGGTGGCCTACCAGCACGTCCGGGAGGAGCCGCAGCCGCCGTCGGTCTTCGACCCCGAGGTGCGGCCGGAGATCGACGCGATCGTGCTCAAGGCGCTCGCCAAGGAGCGCGACTACCGGTACCAGAGCGCCGACGAGATGCGCGACGACATCGAGCGCTTCCTCGACGGCCTCCCGGTCGCCGCCGCCCAGCAGGCCGCCTACGGCATGGGCGCCGCCGGGTACGGCTACGACCAGAACGGCTACCCGCAGCAGCACGACCCGTACGGCCAGACCAACGTGCTGCCGCAGCAGCCCGGCGGCCCGACCACCATGCTGCCGCAGGCCTCCGGCTACCAGGACGACGGCTACGGCCAGACCTCCGCCGGCGGCGCGGGCGGCCACGACGGCTACGACGACGGCTACGGCCGGGGCGGCCGGCGCGGCGACGACCGGCAGAAGAAGAGCAACACCTCCTGGATCGTCCTGGCGGTGGCCGCCGTGCTGGTCCTGGTCGGCACCTTCTTCGTGGCCCAGGCGATGTTCAGCGACAAGGGCACCAAGGACGCCCCGAAGGTCACGGCGCCGAACCTGGTCGGCAAGAGCCTGGCGGACGCCAGGACCGCCGCGGCCGCGGCCGGCTCCAAGCTGGTGGTCACCGAGGGCGACAAGATCGCCTGCCCGGACACCAACGTCAAGAAGGACCAGGTCTGCACCCAGACCCCGACGGCGGGCACCTCGGTCGCCGAGGACGCCCACCTCACCGTCCAGGTCTCCTCCGGTCCGGCCAAGACCCAGATGCCGTCCGTGACCGGCAAGACCAAGGACCAGGCGATGCAGGCCCTGACGGCGGCCGGCTTCACCAACATCGCCACGCCGGACTACAAGGACGACGACACCGCGCCGCAGGACACCGTGCTCTCCCAGGACCCCCCGGCCGGCACCTCCGCGGACCCGAGCGCCCCGGTCAAGCTCACGGTCTCCCAGGGCAAGACCAAGCAGACCGTCCCGAACGTGGTCGGCGCGCAGAAGGACGACGCGACGAACACGCTGCAGGCCGCCGGCTTCCAGGTGGACGCCTCGAAGACCACGACCACCAACGACCCGACCAAGGCCAACACCGTGGCCCAGCAGTCGGTCCAGGCCAACACCAAGGTCCCGGCCAACACCAAGATCATCTTGACGATCTTCAAGGCGCCGGACAAGCCGCAGATCCCGCCGCTGCAGAACGTCAAGCTCTCGGACGCCGGCGACAAGCTGGCGAAGCTCGGCCTGACCTACACCGTGATCGCCGGTCCGCAGGACCCGAACGCGGTCGTGGTGCAGAGCAACCCGGGCGCCGGCAGCCAGGTGGACCCGAACACCCAGGTGCAGCTGATCACCCGGCCGGCCGATCCGGCCAAAGGGGGGGACCCCAACACCACACCCCCCGGCAAAGGGGGCAACAACTAAGCCGCCCCTCTTCCCCTGGTTCTGACACCGGGGAGCGGGAGCGGTGAGAACGCCCGAGGGCCCGTCGCGGAGTTCGCGACGGGCCCTCGGGCGTTCCGTTCCGGCGTTGCGTTCGGCCGGGCCCTCGGATCAGCGCAGCTCCGGCGGCGGGGTGCGCTTGGCGTCCATGGGGTCCACCCGGACCAGGCTCCCCCAGACGGCCATCCGGTAGCGCGAGGTGTACACCGGCGTGCAGGTGGTCAGGGTGATGTACCGGCCGGGGCCGGCGTACCCGGAACTCACCGGGACGGGCGCGACGATGCCGGTGTCGTACTTGGAGGTCTCCGGGAGGGTGTTGTCGACCTTGTAGACGTACCACTTGTCCTTGGTCTCCACCACGATCGCGGCGCCCCGCTGGACGGCGTCCAGGTCGTGGAACTTGGCACCGTGGCCGTCCCGGTGGGCGGCCAGCGCGAAGTTGCCCGTCTCGTCCCAGGGCATCGCGGACTTGTAGGGCTGCTCGTAGACGCCCGCCACGCCCTCGTCCAGGACGGCGGTGGAGGTACCCATCCGGATCAGCACCTGGAAGTCCCGGCCCATCGCCGGGACGTGCAGGAAGCCCACGTCGTCCCCGATCGCGGGCACCGCGGCGGGCGCGGGCGCCGTGCCGCTCCCGCCCGGCGGGCCGGCGGTCGGACCGGCCGCCCAGGAGCCGCGCAGCCGGTCCGCGGCGTGCGCGGCGGAGGCGTCCGCCTGCACGTTGGTCCACCAGAGCGAGTAGGCCACGAACAGGCCGAGCACCAGGCCCAGGGTGATCAGCAGCTCGCCGAACACCCCGAGCGCGGCCAGCGCCCGGCCACGGCCCTTGCGGCCCTCCCCTCCCGGTGGGGGGAAGGCCTCCTCCGCCGTACCGGCCGGCCGCGTGGTCCCGTCGTCCTGCATCTGCGGTGCTCCCCCTCCGAAACCGGTACCGGGCGGCTATCCGCCCGTGATCGCGGCCGGTTTGCCCTGACTGCGCGGCCGCTCCTCGATCATCTTGCCAAAGACAATGAGGCGGAACTTGGAGGTGAACTCCGGGGTGCAGGTGGTCAGCGTGATGTAGCGGCCCGGCCCGGCGTACCCGGAGCCGTTCGGCACCGGCTTGATCACGCTCACGTTGCTGGGGGAGGTCTGCGGGATCCCCCCGGTGATCTCGTACGTGTAGTACCCGGTCGCGGTCTCCACCACGACCTTGTCGCCCTTGCCCAGCTCGTTGATGTACCGGAACGGCTCGCCGTGGGTGTTGCGGTGCGCGGCCAGCGCGAAGTTGCCCGCCGGGTCGCCCGGCATCCCGGTGCCGGGGTAGTGGCCGACCAGGCCCTTGTCGAGCACCGCCGCCTTGTCGGTGCCCTCGGCGATCGGGAACTTCAACCCCAGCTTGGGCAGGTAGACGATGGCGAAGCCCTTGCCGGGCGCGAACGCCTCGGGCTTGTTCGGGTCGGCGGCGGGCTGCCCCGCACCGGGCGGCTGGGCGTCGAACTGCTGCTCCAGCTGGTCCCGGGCACTGTTGGCGGCCGCGTCGGCCTGCACGTTGGTCCACCAGAGCTGGTAGGCGACGAACAGCAGCATCACCGCGCCGAGGGTGATGCACAGCTCGCCGACGAGGCGGGCCGCCACCACGACCGCGGACTCCTTGGGGCGGGGCCCCGCGGCTCCCCGGCCCTTGGCGCGGCGCCGGCCGCCGCCGGTGCGGACGGCGGTCCGGCCCTGGGCGGCCCGCCGGCGCTCGGCCCGGCCGCCGGTGGGCGAGACGGGCTCGGCCGCCGGGTCGCCGCCCTCGACGGGCAGCCGCAGTTGGAGGGTCTGGTCGGGCAGCCACGGGTACTCGGGCCCGCCCTCGACGGGCCGCTCGGCCTGCTCGTAGACGCCCCAGCCGTCCTCGGGCGCGCCCGCAGCGGCCGGCTCCCCCGGGTACGGCCGGGCCTGCACGGCCCCGCCGTACTGCGGGGCGCCGTACTGCGGGGCACCGGGCTCCGCGCCCTGGTACGGGCCGCCGGCGTACTGCGGCGGGCCGCCGTACGGGCCCTGCTCCGACTGGTAACGCCCCTCCGGACGTACCGCGGTCACGCGGCTCAGCCCCGGCCGATCACCGGGGCGAGCCCGGCCGACCGGTCCACGGCCTGCGGGAAGCCGCACTCCGCCAGCCAGTTGGCGAGCATCCGGTGCCCGCCCTCGGTCAGCACCGACTCGGGGTGGAACTGCACGCCCTCGACCGGCAGTTCACGGTGCCGCAGGCCCATGACCACGCCGCTGCCGGTCCGGGCGGTGACCACCAGCTCGTCCGGCACGGTGGCCGGGTCGACGGCCAGCGAGTGGTAGCGGGTCGCGGTCAGCGGCGAGGGCAGGCCCTCGAACACCCCGCCGTCCTGGTGCTCGACCGGCGAGGTCTTGCCGTGCAGCAGTTCGGGCGCCCGGCCGACCACCGCGCCGTACGCCACCGCGATCGACTGGAGGCCCAGGCAGACGCCGAACACCGGCAGCCCGATCGCCGCGCAGTGGTGCACCATCGAGATGCAGACCCCGGCCTCCTCGGGCGATCCGGGCCCGGGGGAGAGCAGCACCCCGTCGAAGCCCTCCTCCCCCGCCCGGCGGACGGCGTGCTCGACGGTCACCTCGTCGTTGCGCACCACCTCGCAGGTGGCGCCGAGCTGGTACAGGTACTGGACCAGGTTGAACACGAAGCTGTCGTAGTTGTCCACGACCAGGATGCGGGGCGGGGTCGACTGGGTGGTCATGCGCGCGTGCTCTCCGTGGGATGCGGTACTGGGGGGAAGTTCCGGGCCGGCCGGGTCAGCCGGCCGGGGCGCCGTCGCCGCCGTCCACTGTGACGTCGCCGAAGGGGAGCAGCGGTTCCGCCCACGGGAAGACGTAGGTGAAGAGGAGGTAGACGATCCCCAGGATCAGGAGCACCGAGATGACGGCCTTGACCAGGGCGTTCCCCGGGAGGTGACGCCAGATGAAGCCGTACATGGTGCTCCCTCTAGGTAGCGGACTGGGCTCAAGAGTAGACCCGGTATCCACGGCCGTGAGGCCGGTCCACCCCTACTGCCGCCGCGTTACGGCTGGCCGCCCGCGGACCGGAGCTCGGTCGTGCCGGAGTACCCGGGCAGCGTGAGGTCCCCGCTCTCCTGGACCTTCCAGCCCAGGCCGTACGCCTGGACGTACTGCAGGTAGTTGCGGATCGTCGGGTCCCCCTCGACGGCCGACCGCAGGGCGTCGGTCCGGCCCACCGCCTTGACCACGTACGGCGGGGAGTAGACCCGGCCCTGGAGCAGCAGGGTGTTGCCGACGCAGCGGACGGCGCTGGTGGAGATCAGCCGCTGGTCCATCACCTGGACGCCGGCCGCGCCGCCCCGCCACAGCGCGTTGACCACGGCCTGGATGTCCTGCTGGTGGATGACCAGGTCGTTGACGCCGGGCTCCGGGACCCCGGGGATGCGCGCGGTGGCGTTCGGCGGGGCGTCGTTGAGGGTGACGGTCAACCCGCCGCCCTGGAGCGGCTCCAGGGCCGCGCCGAGCCGCAGGCCGTCCAGCCGGGCCGTGTCGGCGGGGTCGTGGCCCTGCTGCTCGGTGAGCTCCTGCGCCCGGGACTGGAGGTCGGCCAGCTGGGACTGCGCCTGCTGGTTCTGCCCGCTGCGCTGGCGGATGACGTCGCCGAGGCTCAGCAGCGAGTTGTCGGTCCGCAGGTCGGTGCCGCGGGCGGTCTGCGCGCTGATGTAGAAGAGCAGACCGGCGAGCGCGAACACGGTGCAGGTCAGGGCACGTCCGACAATTCGGGTGCCGGAACGGGGGGTGACGGCCTTCCCGGGGGGAATCGACAAATTAGTCACCGTACCCTTATCTCCTTGAGACCCGCCGAGCCACTACGCTAACGGACGCCGGTGGCAGGCGTGGGAGTGGTCCCAGAGCACTCTCCTCGACCGTCCGTCGGCGTCTCGCCCGCTGCACCCCTGCGCGGTCTCACAGCGCATCGACAGGAGAGCTCCTCGTGCCGAAGTCTCGACTCCGCAAGAAGTCCGACTACACCCCGCCGGCTACGACCGCGGTGAAGATCAGCTCGGGCCGTAGTTGGGTCGCACCGCTGATGCTGGCACTGTTCCTGATCGGCCTGGTGTGGATCGTCACCTACTACGTGACCAGCGGCAGCTACCCGGTGGAGAGCTGGCGGAACTGGAACATCCTGGTCGGCTTCGGCTTCATCGCGGCCGGGTTCGGCGTCTCCACCCAGTGGAAGTGACGCTCCGCGCGTCCTGAGGCTCGATCCCGAGTCCTGACCGCCGCTCCGGACCCCGGTCCCGGAGTGGCGCTCAGGCGTGCCCGCGACCGGTCGCGGTGTCATCGGCACGCCCATCATCGGACCGTCCCACCATCGGACGGTCGGGCTTATCCACATGGTTATCCACACTGGGGAAAAGTCCCCACGGCCTGTGGATAACTTCGCGCCGCACCACCGTCCACAGCTGTGCACAACTCCCGGGACGCGGACGAACCGCACAGCAGGACACGCGTAGAACAACAGTCCACAGCCCGATCACCGCACGGCCTGTGCACAACTCCGCACCCGCTGTGGACAAATGTCCGGGGCGTCACGCGCCGTACAGGGCCATCCCGGTCAGCAGCAGCACCGCTTCCAGGGCCACCGCGCCGGCCAGCGTCAGCCACTGGACCAGGGCGCGCCGCTCGCGCGGGGCGTACATCAGGCCGAAGGCGACCAGGCCGCCGACCACCAGGCCGCCGATGTGCGCCCGCCAGTCGATGGTCGGGCGGGCGAAGGTCACCACCAGGCTGAAGACCAGGAAGGCCACCGCCGGGGCGACCGGGCCCCGGTCCCGCAGCTGCATCAGGATCGTGGCGGAGATCAGGCCGAAGACGGCCCCGGAGGCCCCCACCGAGTTCATCCAGCCCCCCGCCACCAGGAAGGCGAAGGTGCTGCCGCCCAGCCCGGCGAGCAGGTAGAGGGCCAGGAAGCGCAGCCGCCCGAGCGCCTCCTCCAGCGGGGGGCCGAGCCACAGCAGCACCAGCATGTTCAGCCCGATGTGCCACCACTCCAGGTGCAGGAAGGTGGCGGTCAGCAGCCGGTACCACTGGCCCGGGCCGTCGGCGACGCCGTACGGCCCCCCGTCGTGCGCCCGGCCGGCGCTGGCCAGCGACCAGACCTCGCCCAGGCGCGGGTTGAGGACGTACGCGGCCAGCACCCAGACCACCACGTTGATCCCGACCAGCGTCCGGGTCACCAGCCCGCCGTCCAGGGTCGGCGCCCCGCCGAAGCGGGTGGTGGCCCGCCGCGCCCCGGCGTGCCCCTCGCCGACGCACTCGGGGCACTGGAAGCCCACCGCGGCGGCCACCATGCACTGCGGGCAGATCGGCCGCTCGCAGCGGGTGCAGGAGATCCCGGTGGGCGTCCCCGGGTGCCGGTGGCAGTCGGGCTGCCCGGCCCCGGGGGACCGGTCCGTGGACCCTCGCGGCTCGTCCGGGAGCATCAGCGGCTACCCCTTCCCCTGGCCGACCACCGAAGCCGCCAGCCTACTGCGGCGGTGCCCCGCAGGGCCCCCGAACGGCCCCGCAGGGGCCCGCGTACGGCCCACCCCGGCGTGCCGGTGAACAAATCCGGATGCATGATCAGCATTCAGGTGGATATGTGCATAAAGGACGCCACCAGGAGGAGAGACTCGTGAGCTTTTCGGACTCGGCCCGTGACACCGCCACCAGGACCCGGGACTCCGCCGCACAGTTCGCGGACGGCGCCAAGCAGCGCCTCGGGCCCGCCCTGGACGCCCTCGGCCCCAAGGCCGCCCAGGCCGCCCACACCCTCCGTGTCCAGTACGACCGGCACCTCGCCCCGCAGTTCGGCCAGGCCTTCGCCAACCTGCCGCCCGAGGCCCAGCAGAACACACTGCGGGCCCTCCACCGGGCCCAGGAGGCCGCTCTGGCGGCCCGCCTGTCCGCCGCCCGCGCCGCCGACCAGGCGCGCGGCACGGTCGGCCCCAGGGTCGCCCAGGCCGTCGAGGAGGCCCGGGCCGCGGTCTCCCCGGTCGCCCACGAGGCCCAGTCCCGCGGCGCCGCCGCGCTGACCGCCCTCCAGGGCCACGTCAGCTCGGCCGAGATCAACGAGCTGGCCGCCCGGAACGCGAAGCGGCAGCAGCGGTGCGGCGGCCGGACGACGGCCGGGCTGCTGCTGGCCGGGGTGCTGGCGGTCGGCGGCGGGCTGGTCGCCTGGCAGTGGTGGCGCCGGCACAGCAACCCGGAGTGGCTGGTCGAGCCCCCGGCCCCGCAGTCCCACCGGCCGGCCGGCGCGACCGCCGCCACCTCCCCGGTGAACGGCCTCACCCCCGAGGAGGCGGCCGGAGCCGCCGAGCCCACCGAGGACGACACGCCCTAGGACCCCGGGAACGCCGAACGGCGGCCGACCCGGAAGGGTCGACCGCCGTTCAGGCGCTGTGGAGCATAGGAGACTCGAACTCCTGACATCTGCCTTGCAAAGGCAGCGCTCTACCAACTGAGCTAATGCCCCTCGACGGCACGGCGCGTGCCGACGGGCACTAGCGTACCGGGTTCCGGCGTGTTTCCGAGAGCCGTCCCCCTGGGGGAACCGGCCGGTCCGATCGAGTGAGCGGGCCGACCGGTTCGGGAGGCGCCGGTCAGCGCCTCCGAAGACCGTCGATCGTCAGATCGTCCGGGGCTCAGCGACCGGCCGGAACCGGGTCGGTGGCCTCGGTCCACAGGTCCTGCTCGGCGCGGTCCGCCTGGACCTGACGGTAGACAAAGAAGCCGCCGAGGGCGACCAGGGCGACCAGGAGGAGCTTCTTCACCGCGGGACCTCGTCCTTCTAGCGTTGGCGGACTCAGGAGCCGGTGCTCCGGCCGGACCGACCGGGCCGACGAGTCCAGATGTGTTTCGAGCGCGAACGGGCTGTCGGGTGCCGGACTGCCCTTGCGGCCGATGATACACACCGGTGTCCCAATCGTGACCAGCCACCGGCACCGTCAACCCGGCGGTCCGGTCCGAGGATTGACGCCGCACCTCATGTCGTACGGATCGTCCGCACCCGGTCCGCCCGGGAAGCCCTCGTCAGGGGCGGTCCGCCGGGGAACGTCGAAGGGCCCGGAGTGGATCACTCCGGGCCCTTCGCGGTGGTGGGCCTAACAGGACTTGAACCTGTGGCCTCTTCCTTATCAGGGAAGCGCTCTAACCGTCTGAGCTATAGGCCCTTGCCGCACTGAAAGATTAGCGGACCGACCGCCGATCTCCCAAATCCGTTCCGACCGGGGTCGCGGCAGTGACCTCGGCGGCCGGGCGCACCAGCCATTCCTCACGGGTCGGCGGCAGGCCCGAGCCGCCCTCCTCGGTGCTGCGGACGGCGAGGATCTGGTTCACCCCGATCCGGTTCTGCTCGAAGGCCAGCGCGGAGGCCGCCATGTACAGCCGCCAGACCCGGGCGCGGCCGAGGCCGACCAGCCGGACCGCCTCCGTCCAGTGCGCCTCCAGGTTGGCCACCCACTCGCGCAGGGTCAGCGCGTAGTGCTCGCGCAGCGCCTCGACGTCCCGGACCTCGAAGCCGGCCTCCTCCAGCCGGGCCACGGTGGAACCGACCGGGGAGAGCTCGCCGTCCGGAAAGACGTAGCGGTCGATGAAGGGGCTGGTGCGGTGCGGTTCGCCGGGGTGGTCGGGGCGCCGGGCGATCTGGTGGTTGAGCAGCCGGCCGCCGGGCGCCAGCAGCCGGAACAGGCCGTCGGCGTACACCCGGTACTGCTCCGCGCCGACGTGCTCGGCCATCCCGACGCTGGAGATCGCGTCGAAGGGGCCGTCGGTGATCTCCCGGTAGTCCTGGAGCCGGACCTCCACCCGGTCGGCCAGGCCGGCCTCCTCGACCCGGGCGCGGGCCAGCGCGACCTGCTCGGTGGAGATCGAGACGCCGACCGCGGTGACCCCGTAGTGCTCGGCCGCGTGCAGCAGCAGCGAGCCCCAGCCGCAGCCGACGTCCAGCAGCCGCATCCCGGGCCGCAGGCCGAGCTTGCGGCAGATCAGGTCGAGCTTGGCCTCCTGGGCGGCCTCCAGGCTCTTCGCCTCGGGCGTCCAGTAGGCGCACGAGTAGACCATCGAGGAGCCCAGCACGAGGCCGTAGAAGTCGTTCCCGACGTCGTAGTGGTGGCTGATGGCGGCGCGGTCCCGGCCGCGGCTGTGCAGCCGCCCCTGGGCCCGGCGGACCTCCTCCGGGGGCGGGGTGGGCTCCGGGCCGACCGCCCCGGCCCGGAGGGCCGCGGCGACCGCCCGGCGGCCCGCGGCGCCGAGGACGTCGCGCGGCCCGAGGGCCATGGTGCGGATCTCGGGGAGTTCGGCGAAGCGGGCGACCTCGGAGAGCGTCTCGTAGAGGTCGGTGCCGGGGGCGAGGTCGAGGTCCCCCGAGACGTAGGCCCGGGCCAGGCCCAGCTCGCCCGGCTGCCACATCAGCCGGCGTAGCGCCCTGCGGTTGCGCAGCACCAGGGTGGGTGCTCCGGGCGGCCCGGCGACACTGCCGTCCCAGGCCTGCACCCGCAAGGGGATCGGGATGCCCAACAGCCCGTCCAGGGCCTCGACCAGTTGATCTGCGAGCTTCGCCACCGCGCGCCTCCGTCCAGCCTTCCTGCGGAAACCCTCCTGACCCGGTCGACCGACCGGGGCGGCCTGCGGCACTCCCACGGGTGGGAACGGGCGGCGTCCAGCTAATCCCACCGCGGCCGGCCCGTTTCCGGGCGGCACGCCGCGGGAGCCGGCTGTCACCCGAAATGCCGACGGGCCCCGCAGGCTGCAACAGCCTGCGGGGCCCGTACATTCCGTCCGCGGACGGTGAATTGACCAGGGGTCAGGATCCGGCCGGATCAGTCCTCTTCGGCCAGGGTGAGCTCGACGCCGCCGGTGAATCCGGCCGCCGCGTTGTAGATGAAGGCCGACAGCGTGGAGAGCGCGGTCAGCAGCACCACGTCGACCACCGCGATCAGCGTGGTGAACATCATGACCTTGCCGAAGCCGATGTAGTCCATCAGGTTCAGCTGGCTGCTGGCGTTGTCCGCGCCGCCGCCGGTGACGTCCTTGAGGGTCTTGGTCAGCGAGTCGAAGACACCGAGCGAGTCCAGGGTCATCCACAGCACGGCCGAGGCCACGATGATGATGATGCCGACGGCCAGCGACAGCAGGAAGCTGACCTTCATCACGGACCACGGGTCGACCTTGGTCACCCGCAGCCGGGCCTTGCGGGTCCGGCCGAGGCCGCCCCCGACGGTCGCCGGGGCGGCGGCGGGGCGACGCGCCGCACCGGGCACCGGGGTGCCTCCGGGCGGGGTGTTGCCGCCGGTCCGGGTGCCCCGGGCCGGGGTCGGCTGCCCCTTGGTGTACGTCGTCGGCTGCGAGAAGCCGCTCTGTCCGGCCTGGCCCGCTCCGCCGACCGGCGGCATCAGCGAGGTGGACGCGGCCGAGTGCTCGGTCGGCGGCTGCCCCGGAACGCCGTACGACCCCCCGCCCTGCGCGCCCGGACGGCCGCCGGCGGGTCCTCCCGCAGCACCCGTGGCTCCACTCACCTGGTCCTCCCGCACTTCCCACCAGGGCGGCGCCCTGATCCGTCACTCGTCATCCAGCGCCCGGCGGGATTGCCCGGAACTGGTCGGCGTCCGGTGACGCCGCGTCCACTCTTCTGGACGCGGCGGCACCGGTCTGCGGTTCGGTTCAGACCTCGGCGTCGCCGCCGACCGCCGTCCCCGCACCTTCGGTCGTCTCGGTGGACTCGGTGCCGGCGACCTCGTCCTCCGCCGTCTCCTCGTCCTCGGCCTCCGCGTTGCGGGCCATGCCCACCACCGCGTCGCGCTTTCCGAGGTTGATCAGTTGGACGCCCATGGTGTCACGTCCGGTTTCACGAACCTCGGAAACCCTCGTGCGGATCACGCCGCCCGAGAGGGTGATCGCCATGATCTCGTCGGTGTCGTCGACCACCAGTGCGCCGACCAGCGAGCCCCGGCCCTCGACGATCTTCGCCGCCTTGGTGCCGTAGCCGCCGCGTCCCTGGACACGGTACTCGTCCACACCGGTCCGCTTGGCGTAGCCGCCGTCCGTGGCGGTGAAGACGTACGTCCCCGGGCGGACGACGTTCATCGAGAGCAGCTCGTCGTCCTCGCGGAAGGCCATGCCCTTGACGCCGGAGGTGGCGCGGCCGGTGGGCCGCAGGGCGTCGTCGGTCGCGGTGAAGCGGATCGACTGGGCCTTCTTGGAGACCAGCAGCAGGTCGTCCTCGGAGGAGACCAGCTCGGCGCCGATCAGCTCGTCGTCCCGGCCCTCGTCGTCCTGGCGCAGGTTGATCGCGATCAGGCCGCCGGAGCGCGGGGAGTCGTAGTCCTTGAGCGGGGACTTCTTCACCAGGCCGGCCCGGGTGGCCAGGACCAGGTACGGCTTGTCCTCGTAGGTGCGGACGGCCATCACCTGGGCGATGTGCTCCCCCGGCTGGAAGGCCAGCAGGTTGGCCACGTGCTGGCCGCGGGCGTCGCGGCCGGCGTCCGGCAGCTCGTAGCCCTTGGCGCGGTAGACCCGGCCCTTGTTGGTGAAGAACAGGATCCAGTTGTGGGTCGTCGTCACGAAGAAGTGGTCGACGATGTCGTCCTGCTTGAGCTGGGCACCGCGCACGCCCTTGCCGCCGCGCTTCTGCGAGCGGTAGAGGTCGGAGCGGGTCCGCTTGACGTAGCCGCCACGGGTGATCGTGACGACGATGTCCTCCTCGGCGATGAGGTCCTCGATGGAGAGGTCGCCGTCCGAGGGGATCAGGGTCGAGCGGCGCTCGTCGCCGTACTTCTCGACGATCGCGCCGAGCTCCTCGGAGATGATCTCGCGCTGGCGGGTCGGCGAGGCCAGGATGGCGTTGTACTCGTCGATCTTGCGCTGCAGCTCGTCGTGCTCGTCCATGATCCGCTGGCGCTCCAGGGCGGCCAGCCGGCGCAGCTGCATCTCCAGGATCGCGTTGGCCTGGAGCTCGTCGATGTCCAGCAGGCCCATCAGGCCGGTGCGGGCGGCGTCGGCGCTGGCCGAGGCCCGGATCAGCGCGATGACCTCGTCGATCAGGTCGAGGGCCTTGAGCAGCGCGCGCAGGATGTGGGCGCGCTCCTCGGCCTTGCGCAGGCGGAACCTGGTGCGCCGGACGATGACCTCGACCTGGTGGTTGACCCAGTGCCGGATGAAGGCGTCGAGCGACAGCGTGCGCGGCACGCCGTCGACCAGGGCCAGCATGTTGGCGCCGAAGTTGGTCTGCAGCTCGGTGTGCTTGTACAGGTTGTTCAGCACGACCTTGGCGACCGCGTCGCGCTTGAGCACGACCACCAGGCGCTGGCCGGTGCGGGACGAGGACTCGTCCCGGACGTCGGCGATGCCGGCGATCTTGCCGTCCTTGACCAGGTCGGCGATCTTGAGGGCGAGGTTGTCCGGGTTGACCTGGAACGGCAGCTCGGTGATCACCAGGCACTGGCGGCCCTGGATCTCCTCGACCTCGACCACGGCGCGCATGGTGACCGAGCCGCGGCCGGTGCGGTAGTAGTCGTCGATCCCGCGGCGGCCGACGATCAGCGCGCCGGTCGGGAAGTCGGGGCCCTTGATCCGCTCGATCAGGGCCTCCAGCAGCTCCTCGGAGGAGGCCTCGGGGTTCTCCAGGTACCAGAGCGCGCCGGAGGCGACCTCGCGGAGGTTGTGCGGCGGGATGTTGGTGGCCATGCCGACCGCGATGCCGGTGGAGCCGTTGACCAGCAGGTTGGGGATGCGCGCGGGCAGGACGGTCGGCTCCTGGGAGCGGCCGTCGTAGTTGGCCGCGAAGTCGACGGTCTCCTCGTCGATGTCGCGCATCATCTCCATGGCCAGCGGCATCATCTTGCACTCGGTGTAGCGCATGGCCGCGGCCGGGTCGTTGCCCGGGGAGCCGAAGTTGCCGTTGCCGTCCACCAGCGGCATCCGCATCGACCACGGCTGGGCCAGGCGGACCACGGTGTCGTAGATCGAGGTGTCACCGTGCGGGTGGTAGTTGCCCATCACGTCGCCGACGACGCGGGCGCACTTGTAGTAGCCCTTCTCGGGCCGGTACCCGCCGTCGTACATCGCGTAGAGCACGCGGCGGTGCACCGGCTTGAGGCCGTCGCGGACCTCGGGGAGCGCCCGGCTGACGATCACGCTCATCGCGTAGTCGAGGTACGAGCGCTGCATCTCGGTCTCGAGCTCGACCGGCTCGATCCGCATGGTCACCTGGGTGGCGGCCTCGGCTGCGGGGGTCTCGGGAGTCTCGGGCTGGTCGCCTTCGGGACGGTTGTCGTCGACCACTGGTGGTCAGTTTCCTTTCACGCGGACTGGTACGTGCGGGGCCTGGTTCGCAGGCGTCACACGTCCAGGAAGCGGACGTCCTTGGCGTTGCGCTGGATGAAGGAGCGGCGCGCCTCGACGTCCTCGCCCATCAGCACGGAGAACAGCTCGTCGGCACGGGCGGCGTCCTCCAGGGTGACCTGGAGCAGCAGGCGGTGCTCGGCGTCCATGGTGGTGACCCGGAGCTCCTCGGCGTTCATCTCGCCGAGACCCTTGAAGCGCTGGATCGCGTCGTCCTTGGGCAGTCGGCGGCCGGCCTCGACGCCCGCCGCGATCACGGCGTCGCGCTCGCGGTCGGAGTAGGCGTACTCGAAGTCGTCCTTGCCCCACTTGATCTTGTACAGCGGGGGCATGGCGAGGTAGACGTACCCGGACTCGACCAGCGGCCGCATGAAGCGGAACAGCAGGGTGAGCAGCAGGGTGCGGATGTGCTGTCCGTCGACGTCGGCGTCGGCCATCAGGACGATCTTGTGGTACCGCAGCTTGGACTCGTCGTAGTCCTCCTGGATGCCGCAGCCGAAGGCCGAGATCAGTGCCTGGACCTCGGTGTTCTGCAGCACCTTGTCGATCCGGGCCTTCTCGACGTTCAGGATCTTGCCGCGGATCGGCAGGATGGCCTGGGTGCGCGGGTCGCGGCCCTGCTTGGCCGAGCCGCCGGCGGAGTCACCCTCGACGATGAAGATCTCGCACTCGGAGGGGTCCTTGGACTGGCAGTCCGAGAGCTTGCCCGGCAGCGAGGCGGACTCCAGCAGGCCCTTGCGGCGGGTCAGGTCGCGGGCCTTGCGGGCGGCGACGCGCGCGGTGGCGGCCTGGATGGACTTGCGGATGATGTCCGAAGCCTCGGTGGGGTTGCGGTCCAGCCAGTCGTTGAGCTGCTCGTGGACGACCTTCTGGACGAAGGTCTTCGCCTCGGTGTTGCCGAGCTTGTCCTTGGTCTGGCCCTCGAACTGCGGCTCGCCGAGCTTGACCGAGATGATCGCGGTCAGGCCCTCGCGGATGTCCTCGCCGGAGAGGTTGTCGTCCTTCTCGCGGAGCAGCTTCTTGTCCCGCGCGTAGCGGTTGACCAGGCCGGTCAGCGCGGCGCGGAAGCCCTCCTCGTGGGTGCCGCCGCCGTGGGTGTGGATGGTGTTGGCGAAGCTGTAGACCCCCTCGGTGTAGGAGGAGTTCCACTGCATCGCGATCTCCACCGAGATCGCCTTGTCCTTGTCCTCCGCCTCGAAGTCGATCACCGAGGGGTGGATGACCTCGCCCTTGCGGGAGTTGAGGTGGGCGACGAAGTCGGCGATGCCGCCGTCGTACTTGTACGTGACGGAGAGCGGCTTGCCCTCCTCGTCCACGTGCTCGGGGCGCTCGTCGGTCAGCGAGATCGACAGGCCCTTGTTGAGGAAGGCCATCTCCTGGAAGCGCCGCGACAGCGTCTCGAAGGAGTAGACGGTGGTCTCGAAGATGTCCGGGTCGGCCCAGAAGGTCACCGTGGTGCCGGTGCGGTCGGTCTCGGCACCCTTGACCAGGGGGGCGGTCGGCGCGCCCATCTTGTAGTCCTGGGTCCAGATGTGGCCGTCCTTGTGGATCTCCACCGAGAGCCGGGTGGACAGCGCGTTCACCACCGAGACGCCGACGCCGTGCAGACCGCCGGAGACGGCGTAGCCGCCGCCGCCGAACTTGCCGCCCGCGTGCAGGACGGTGAGCACGACCTCGACGGCCGGCTTGTCCTGGCCGGGGACGATGTCCACCGGGATGCCTCGGCCGTTGTCGACGCAGCGGATGGCGCCGTCGGGCATGATCGTGACGTCGATGGTGTCGGCGTACCCCGCCATCGCCTCGTCGACGGAGTTGTCCACGACCTCCTGCACCAGGTGGTGCAGGCCACGCTCACCGGTGGAACCGATGTACATGCCGGGGCGCTTGCGGACGGCGTCGAGGCCTTCCAGCACCTGGATGTTGCTACCGGTGTAGGAAGCCTGGTCGTTCTGGTCTGGGGTCTGGCTGGGGTTGCCGGAATCGGCCACGAAGCGCCCTCTCTGGCACAGCGCGGGCCGCATTCCAGCCCCGTGCGGGCGGGCGTGCGACCACGGCGTTTCGACTCGGTTGCCACTAGCAACAGTGTTTGGCTCTCAGTCTACCGGTACGACTGACATAGATGGGCGTTTGGCAGCCCTTGAAGGCAGATATGCCGCCCTGAATCCCCTCTGGACGTGTCCCGATACTCGACCGGGGGGCCGGAGGCGCCTGGAAGGGCCGTCAGGGGTTCCGGAAGATCGTGGTCCGATCCCGGCCGGGGGCGATCCCCGCCGGCCGGGCTCAGCCCCAGGTGTCGCCCGGGCCCTTGCTCCCCGGCGCGCGCAGCCGGCCGTAGCCGCGGGCCGGCGCGGCCGGGCCGAGCACCTTGATGGTGCGGACCGTGCCGTGGCCCAGTTCGTGGTTCAGACGGGCCACCAACTGGCGTGCCAGCCAGCGCAGTTGGGTCGCCCACGCGGTGGAGTCGCACTGCACGGTGAGCACCGCGGCGGCCTCGTCGTAGGAAGAGGGGTGGCAGTGCGCGGCGATGTCCGGGCCGACGATCTGCGGCCAACGGCCCATCACCCCGCCGACCGCGGCGGAGGACTCCCAGCCGCGCTCGGTCAGCAGCCGGTTCAGTGCCGCCCCCAGCGGCACCGGGTCGCGGCCGTCCGAGCGGGCGCCGCTGCGCAGCCCGTGCCGCTTCGCCTCGCGCTTCTGCTGGACCTGCTCACCGCGCTGGCGGGCCTGGGCCCGGGCCGCCCTCAGCGCGGAGCGGGCGAGGTCGGCACCGGTGGGCCCGGCGGCGCCGGGGCCGGGGGAGGTCTCCGCCGAATCGCTCACGGCGATCTCCTTTCCCCAGCCTGTGGACAACCCGATGAGCCGTCCAGCCTACGGGAGCGCACGCACGCCGGACGTCGGCACCCACCGCGGTGCGGGTGCCGACGGCAAAGCTTCGGTACGGGGCAGGTCAGGCCGCGACGGATCCGGTCGGACCGGGTCGTTACGGCTCGGGTCGTTACGGCTCGGGGGCTCAGGCGTCGATCCGGCGCACGGCGCCGTCGGAGACCGCGAAACGGGCGCCGGCCAGCGCCTTCGGCACGTCCTCGGCCACCGCCGCGGTCACCAGCACCTGCTCGCCGTCGGCCACCAGCTCGGCCAGCCGGTCCCGGCGGGCGGCGTCCAGCTCGGCGAACACGTCGTCCAGGACCAGCACCGGCTCGCCGCCGTCGGCGCGCAGCAGCTCGTACGAGGCCAGCCGGAGCGCCAGCGCGAACGACCAGGACTCGCCGTGGCTGGCGTAGCCCTTGGCCGGCAGCGGGCCCAGCTTGAGCACCAGCTCGTCCCGGTGCGGGCCGACCAGGGTGATCCCCCGCTCGACCTCCTGCTTGCGGACCGCCTGCAACGCCGCCAGCAGCTGCTCCTCGGCCTGCTCCCGACTGCTCGGCAGCTCGCCCTCGAAGGAGCTGCGGTACTCCAGGACGGTCTCCCCGCCACCCGGGGCCACCCGGCCGTACGCCCCCGTCACCAGTGGTTGCAGGGCGGCCACCAACTGGATCCGGAAGGCCGTCAGCTCGGCCCCGGCGCGGGCCAGGTGGCCGTCCCAGACCTCCAGGGTGGACAGGTCGGCGCCCTTGCCGCCGCCGGCCCGGCGGGCCATCGCGGCGGTCTTCAACAGGGCGTTGCGCTGCTTGAGCACCCGCTCGTAGTCCTGCCGGACCCCGGCCAGCCGGGGCGCCCGGGCGGTCAGCAGCTCGTCCAGGAAGCGCCGGCGCTCACCCGGATCGCCCTTGACCAGGCTGAGGTCCTCGGGGGCGAACAGCACGGTGCGCAACAGGCCCAGCACGTCGCGCGGGCGGACGTTGTCGGAGCGGTTGATCCGGGCCCGGTTGGCCTTGCCCGCCGTGAGCTCCAGCTCGATCAGGGTGGAGCGGCCGCGGTCCACCACCGAGGTGCGGACGACCGCCCGCTCGGCGCCCAGCCGGATCAGCGGGGCGTCCGTGGCCACCCGGTGGCTGCCCAGGGTGGCGACGTAGCCGATCGCCTCGACCAGGTTGGTCTTGCCCTGGCCGTTGGGCCCGACGAAGGCCGTCACGCCCGGGTCGAGGGGAACCTCGACCCGGGCGTACGACCGGAAGTCGGCGAGCGACAGGTGCGCGACGTGCATGGCTGTGGACTGCGCCCGCCTTCTGTGTGTGGGGCTACCCGGGGAACGGCCCCCGGGGCCCCGACCGGTTCTCGGTTACTTGGACTCGACCGCGTGGCCGCCGAACTGGTTGCGCAGCGCGGCGATCATCTTCATCTGCGGCGAGTCGTCCTGGCGCGAGGCGAAGCGGGCGAACAGCGAGGCGGTGATCGCCGGCAGCGGAACGGCGTGGTCGATCGCGGCCTCGACGGTCCAGCGGCCCTCGCCGGAGTCGGCGGCCCAGCCGCGCAGCTTGTCCAGGTGCTCGTCGCTGTCCAGGGCGCGGACGGCCAGGTCCAGCAGCCAGGAGCGGATGACCGTGCCCTCCTGCCAGCTGCGGAAGACCTCGCGCACGTCGGTGACCTCGGGGGCGGCCTCCAGCAGCTCCCAGCCCTCGGCGAAGGCCTGCATCATCGCGTACTCGATGCCGTTGTGGACCATCTTGGCGAAGTGGCCGGCGCCGACCGCGCCCGCGTGCACCGAGCCGAAGTCGCCCTCGGGCTTGAGCGCGTCGAAGACCGGCTGGACCAGGGCGACGTGCTCGGCGTCGCCGCCGTACATCAGCGCGTAGCCGTTCTCCAGGCCCCAGACGCCACCGGAGACGCCGCAGTCGACGAAGCCGATGCCCTTGGCCGCCAGCGCCTCGGCGTGCTTGATGTCGTCGGTCCAGCGGGAGTTGCCGCCGTCCACCACGACGTCGCCGGGGGAGAGCAGCTCGGCGAGCTCGTCGACGGTCGCCTGGGTCGCGGCACCGGCCGGGACCATCACCCAGACCACGCGCGGGCCCTGGAGCTTGGAGACGAGCTCCTGCAGGGTCTCGACGTCGGAGATCTCCGGGTTGCGGTCGTATCCGATGACGGTGTGGCCGGCGCGGCGGATCCGCTCGCGCATGTTGCCGCCCATCTTGCCGAGACCGATGAGGCCGAGCTCCATGACCAAATCCTTACTGTGGGGACGTGCCTGGCGGCGGCGCCGTTGCCGCATCCCCGAGCCTACGCTTCCGGGGCATCCGGACTCCGCGCGGTCGGGCCGACCGGGTCGACGGGGTCGGGACGTCCACAGGCTGTGCACAACGGGTGTGCACAGCCTGTGGGTGACCGGACCGGCCGGGGTCGGCCGGAGCCGTCCTCAGCCGGAAGCGGTCGTCAGCCGGAGAGGCGGACCGGCATGATCAGGTACTGGTAGGCCTTGTCCTCCTCGGCGTCCACCGAGACCTTGCCGCTGAGCAGGGCCGGCTTGGTCGGGGTGGTGAAGCTCAGCTGGGCGAACGGGGAGTCGATGGCCTTGAGGCCCTCCTCCAGGTAGCCCGGGTTGAAGGCGATCGAGATGTCGTCGCCCTCCAGGTCGGCCTCGATCCGCTCGGTGGCCTGGGCGTCGTCGCCCGAGCCGGCCTCCAGGGTCAGCACGCCCTGCTCGAAGTTGAGCCGGACCGGGGTGTTGCGCTCGGCGACCAGGGAGACGCGCTTGAGCGCCTCCAGGAAGGGCTGGGTCTGGATCGCGGCGACCGCGCTGAACTCGGTCGGGAAGAGGCTGCGGAACTTGGGGAACTCGCCCTCCAGCAGCCGGGTGGTGGTGCGGCGGCCGGCGCCCTCGAAGCCGATCAGGCCCTCGCCCGCGCCGCCCGAGGAGAGCGCGATGGAGACCGTGTCACCGCTACCCAGGGACTTGGCGATGTCCTGGAGGGTCTTGGCGGGGACCAGGGCGACCGCGGAGATGTCCGACTGCTCGGGCTTCCACAGCAGGTCGCGGACGGCGAAGCGGTAGCGGTCGGTGGCGGCCAGGGTGATCCGGTCGCCCTCGATCTCGACCCGGACGCCGGTGAGCACCGGCAGGGTGTCGTCCCGGCCGGCCGCGACGGCGGCCTGGCTGACCGCGGAGGCGAAGACGTCCCCGGAGACGGTGCCGGTGGCGGTCGGCATCTGGGGCAGCGCCGGGTACTCGTCCACCGGGAGGGTGGGGAGGGTGAAGCGGGAGCTGCCGCAGACCACGCTGACCCGCTGGCCGTCGGTGGAGATCTCCACAGGCCTGTTGGGAAGGTTGCGCGAGATGTCGTTGAGCAGGCGACCGGAGACCAGGACGGTGCCGGCCTCCTCGACGTCCGCCTCGAGCTCGACCCGGGCCGAGACCTCGTAGTCGAAGCCGGACAACGCCAGGCTGCCCTCCTGCGCGGTCAGCAGCAGGCCGGCCAGCACCGGCACCGGCGGCCGTGCCGGGAGGCTGCGGGCAGCCCAGGCCACCGCCTCCGCGAGGACGTCACGCTCCACCCGGAACTTCACCGGTAACCGCCTCCTGGATCGAGCGCTCCCGCTCGCACTCTGGTTCGTCTGATCTTGATCGTCGGTCCGCCTGTCCGCCGAGCTCTACCACTCCGCTTCCAGTCGCAGAGGACAGTCTGACGTACTCCGCCGACAGACGGGGCAGACGGGCGGAAGCGAGGCCGAACAGATGTCGGGGCGCGGTTGTCCACAGATTTCGGGACCACCCACTTTGAAAGCAGGTTCACGGTCTAACTGTGTAGCGGTAGTAGTAGGGCCTGTGGAAACCGTGGATAACCCTGTTTCCGCAGGTCAGCGCCCGGATTTTGTCCACAGCGGGTGTGGACGGCGGCTGTGGACGGGCAGGCCGCGCTGTGGACAGCCGAGCGTTACCCACAGGGCACGCAGGGTATCCACAGGTTATCCCCAGGACTGTCCCCAGATCCGGGCCCGGTTATCCACGGGCCCCGGTCAACTTTACGTGACGCCTTTCACACCAGGGTATGAACAGCTGCCCAAGGTTGTCGAACTGTGGACCCCGTTGTGGACAACCTGGGGATAACCGCCCGCTCCCTGGGGACAACCGGTGGATAACCCGGACGGCCCGCTGGTGGCCCGTCAATTGTCCACACCCTGTGGACAACGGTTGTGCACAAGTCCACAGGCACCTGACCTGCGCGGAAGAGCGTAGCGGCGCCGGGCCTGTGGACGAATTCTGGATAACTCCGGGCTCCCGGGCCTGTGGACCGCGCGGAAGGGGTCCGGCCTGTGGACAACTGCCCTGCGCGCCCCCGGTTTTCGAATCACCGGTCAGTTGTTCGGCGCGGGCTGTGGACCGGCGGGACGTCCGTCGTGCGGATACCTGCCCGGCGGCGGCCCGGTACACACCTGTGGAAACGGCGGAAGGGCGCCAGGATCGCTCCTGACGCCCTTCCGGGGTACTCCGGTGTCCGCCCCCAACTCGCGGGGGACGGCTAGCTCTTGATGCGGTTGGTCAGTTCGGTGACCTGGTTGTAGATGGAGCGCCGCTCGGCCATCAGCGAGCGGATCTTCCGGTCCGCGTGCATCACCGTGGTGTGGTCGCGGCCGCCGAACTGGGCGCCGATCTTCGGCAGCGAGAGATCGGTGAGCTCCCGGCAGAGGTACATGGCGATCTGCCGGGCCGTCACCAGCACCCGGCTGCGCGAGGAGCCGCAGAGGTCGTCCACACCGAGGCCGAAGTAGGCGGCGGTCTGCTGCATGATGACCTGCGCGGTGATCTCCGGGCCGGCGTCCTCGTCCCCGCCGGGGATCAGGTCCTTGAGGACGATCCCCGCCAACTCCAGGTCCACCGGTGCCCGGTTGAGGTTGGCGAAGGCGGTCACCCGGATCAGCGCGCCCTCCAACTCCCGGATGTTGCGGGTGATCCGGGACGCGATGAACTCCAACACGTCGGCAGGGGCGTTGAGTTGTTCCTGGATCGCCTTCTTGCGCAGGATCGCGATCCTGGTCTCCAGCTCCGGCGGGGTGACGTCGGTGATCAGGCCCCACTCGAAGCGGTTGCGCAGCCGGTCCTCCAGCGTGGTCAGCAGTTTGGGCGGCCGGTCCGAGGACAGCACGATCTGCTTGTTCGCGTTGTGGAGGGTGTTGAAGGTGTGGAAGAACTCCTCCTGGGTGGACTCCTTGCTCGCCAGGAACTGGATGTCGTCCACCAGCAGGATGTCCATGTCCCGGTAGCGGCGGCGGAAGGTGTCCGCCTTGCCGTCCCGGATCGAGTTGATGAACTCGTTGGTGAACTCCTCCGAGGACACGTAGCGCACCCGGGTGCCCGGGAAGAGGCTGCGCGAGTAGTGCCCGATGGCGTGCAGCAGGTGGGTCTTGCCCAGCCCGGACTCGCCGTAGATGAAGAGCGGGTTGTACGCCTTGGCCGGGGCCTCGGCGACGGCCACCGCCGCGGCGTGCGCGAAGCGGTTGCTGGCGCCGATGACGAAGGTGTCGAACAGGTACTTGGGGTTCAGCCGGGCGGCCGGCTCGTCCTTGCGGGAGCCGCCGGCCGGGGGAGCGCCGGGCGGGGCGGGCACCCCGGGGACGGCGGGGCGCTCGGTCGGCGGCTCCGCGCCCGACTTCTCGGCCGGGCGTCCGCCGGAGGGCCGGGAGCCGTGTCCGCGGCGCCCGGCGCCGGTGCGGGGCTGCTCGCCGGGGCCGGGGCCGTACGCGCCGCCGAAGAGGTCGCCCTGGGTCGTGGAGGGCGGACCGGGGAGGTGCCGCGGCGCGGGGCGGGCCGAGGGCTCCTCGGGCTCGTGGTACGGCGCCTGCGGCTCCTGGTAGCCGGGCCACGGCTGGGCGGGCTGGCCGCCGCCGTAGGGCGCGGGGCGCTGCTCGTAGCCGCCGGTGTCGTAGCGGGGGCGCTCGTAGTCCTGCTCGTACGGCTGCTGGTAGTTCTGGTCGCCGTAGCCGGAGTCCTCCTCGGCCGGGCCCGGGTAGGGCTCGACGGGGGCCTGGGCTGCCGGTGCGGGGGTGGTGGGCACCGCGTTGGCGTCGACCATCACGGCGATCCGGACGGGTCGGCTGAGCTCGCGGCTGAGCGCGTCGGTCAGCTGGGGCAGCAGCCGGCCCTCCAGCACCTGCTTGGCCCGCTCGTTCGGGGTCGCCAGCAGGGCGGTGTCGTGCATCATCCACATGGGCTGGGTGCGCTGCACCCACTGTTTGTCCATCTCCCCGACATCGGGGTCGCTGACCAGCCGCTCGACGACCCTCGCCCAGACCGGGACGAGGTCGCTGTTGACATCAGCCACTGGTGCACGCTTTCCAAGAACAAAACCAGACAAGTCCTGCAACGGTAGTCAGCGAACAGGGACGGATCAAGTCGTTGTCCACAGCCTGTGGGTAAACGGCCTCCGGACGGCTGGTTTGACCCTCGTGCCCCGTCCCGCGTACCGTAACCAGGTCGAGTTGTCGATGGCCGCTGCCGCATGTCCGCGGGTCCACCCGCTCCATAAGGCGCGCAGCACGGGCGCCGTGGATTGCCTCAGACCCCAGCCGAACTGGGGCGATGGGCCGGATTTCCGAATTCCAGGGAGATCACGCGGACGCACGGTGACGGCCAAGCGACTCCCCGTCATCCTACGATTCACCTCAGGAGCCCCCGAGTGAGCAAGCGCACCTTCCAGCCGAACAACCGTCGTCGCGCGAAGACCCACGGCTTCCGGCTGCGTATGCGTACCCGCGCCGGCCGCGCCATCCTGGCTGCCCGCCGTGGCAAGGGCCGCGCCAGCCTGTCCGCCTGATCCGCACCCAGAGTCTGTTGTGCTGCCCTCCGAGAATCGGCTGCGGCGGCGCCAGGACTTCGCGACCGCGGTGAAACGCGGTCGCCGGGCCGGTCGGCCCCTTCTGGTCGTCCATCTCAGCAGAGAAGGCGACCCGCAGGGGCAGACCGACCGGACCAGCGACATCCGCCCGCACGTCGCCGAGGGGACTCCTTCGGCGCGTGCGGGTTTCGTCGTGAGCAAGGCCGTTGGCCCGGCGGTCGTCCGCAACCTGGTGAAGCGCCGGTTGCGCCATCTCGTTCGTGATCGTCTGTCCAGGCTGCCCGCCGGTAGCCTGATAGTGGTGCGTGCGCTGCCCCAGGCCGCGACCGCCTCGTACCAGGAGCTGGAACGCGACCTGGACGCGGCGCTCAAGCGGTTGCTGAGGGTCGAGCCCGCCGCCACGGCGCCGACGGGAGCAGGGCGATGAAGTACCTGCTGATGGGACTGATCAGGGTCTACCAGTGGACGATCAGCCCACTGCTCGGTCCGGTCTGCCGCTACTACCCCTCGTGCTCGCACTACGGCTTCGAAGCCGTGAAGATGCACGGGGCGGTCAAGGGCGGCGGACTGACCGTGTGGCGCATCCTCCGTTGCAATCCCTGGTCACCTGGCGGGGTGGACCACGTACCGCCCCGCAAGCACCCGGTGTGGCACCGCCGGCTGCGTGATCTGCTGAGCCCCAAGAGCGGGACCGCCGAGCCGGAGCCGGTGGCGAAGCCCGATGCCCAAGGAGTCTGACCGGTGACCTTCGGTTTTCTGAGTCCCCTCTACACAGCGGTGTCCTGGATCATCGTCCAGTTCCACTCGCTGTACAGCAACGTCTTCGACCCGGACGGTGGCTGGGCCTGGGGTCTGGCCATCGCCTCGATGGTGGTCGTCATCCGGATCTGCCTGATCCCGCTCTTCGTGAAGCAGATCAAGGCGACCCGGGCCATGCAGGCGATCCAGCCGAAGATGAAGGCCATCCAGGAGCGCTACAAGAACGACCGGCAGCGCCAGTCCGAAGAGATGATGAAGCTGTACAAGGATGCGGGTACCAACCCGTTCTCCAGCTGCCTTCCCATCATCGTTCAGGCCCCGTTCTTCACCGCCCTCTACGGCGTGCTGTCCAACGTCGCCAAGGGCCACGACATCGGCGTCATCCACGGCTCCCTGCTGGTGAGCGCCGGCAAGGCGCACATCTTCGGTGCCCCGCTGTCCGCGACCTTCCTCGGCAGCCCGGAGACCAGCGTCAAGATCGTCACCGCGGTGATGATCGTGATGATGTCGCTGTCGCAGTTCGTCACCCAGCGCCAGCTGATGACCAAGAACGTCGACCTCACGGTCAAGACGCCGTTCATGCAGCAGCAGAAGATGCTGATGTACGTCTTCCCGGTCATGTTCGCCGTGATGGGCATCAACTTCCCGGTCGGTGTCCTGGTCTACTGGCTGACCACCAACGTCTGGTCGATGGGCCAGCAGCTGGTCGTCATCCACAACAACCCGACCCCGGGCAGCCATGCCTTCTCGGAGCGCCAGGCGCGGCTGAAGAAGGCCGGCCGACTGCGCTCGGACGGTACGGAGATCAAGGGCGCGCTCTGGGGCATGCTGCCCCCCTCCAAGGCGGCCATCGCCGAGGCGGCCTCCGCCGCCGCCGTGGTCGAGGAGTCGGTCCGGGCGAGCCGCCAGCAGCCCCGGCGCCAGAGCAAGGCCCAGCGCCAGCAGGGCGCCGGCCAGGCGGTCGAGTCGAGCGAGGACACCCAGGTCGAGCAGCCCGCCGAGGACGCCGTCCCGGCGGACTCCGCCGCCAAGACGACGGCTGCCAAGCAGACCGCGGCCAAGCCCGGCGGCACCAAGCAGGGCACCCGGCAGCAGCCCAAGCGCGGCGGCCAGCGGCCGAAGAAGAAGTCCTGACCGACTTCTGCGAAGAGCTTCGTTCCCCGCCCGCCAGCCGGGCCCATCTCCGAAGGAGTCCATCAGTGACGGAAGGCACCACCTCCGCCGTCGAGGCCGAGGACGTCGCCAGCACCGACGAGAGCGTCATCACCCGCCTGGAGCAGGAGGGCGACATCGCGGCGGACTACCTGGAGGGTCTGCTCGACATCGCGGACCTCGACGGTGACATCGACATGGACGTCGAGGGTGACCGTGCCCTGGTGTCCATCGTCAGCGACGGCAACGACCGCGCGCTGCAGCGCCTGGTCGGCCAGGACGGCGAGGTGCTGGAGGCCCTGCAGGAGCTGACCCGGTTGGCCGTCCACCGGGAGACCGGCGAGCGCAGCCGTCTCATGCTGGACATCGCCGGCTTCCGCGCCCGCAAGCGCGAGGAGCTGGCCGCCCTCGGTGCCGAGGCCGCGGAGCAGGCGAAGAGCAGCGGCGAGCAGGTCAAGCTGCGGCCGATGACGCCGTTCGAGCGCAAGGTCGTCCACGACGCGGTCGCGGCCGCCGGTCTGCGCAGCGAGTCGGAGGGCGAGGAGCCCCAGCGGTGCGTGGTCGTGCTGCCGGCCTGAGGCCGTCGGAACGATGACCGGTCACCGCGGTGACCGGTGAGTCTTGCCGAACGCGACCCCGTCCGCCTCGTGCGGGCGGGGTCGTTGTTTCCTTCTGGGATGTTTCACGTGAAACAGTGCGTTGAGCGGGTCGGTGGATCCGGAGATCGGAGAGGTCGAGATGGACACGGAGAACGCGGCCACCGGCCGTCCGGGGGCGGACGTGAACCCTGACGCGGAGGAGCGGGCCGAGCTGCCCGAGCTGGACGTGTTGGCCGAGGCGCCGGCCGCCGCCCGGGAGGTCTTCGGCGACCGCTTCGACGCCGCCGTCCGCTACACCGAGCTGCTGGCCACGGCCGGCGTCCGGCGCGGGCTGATCGGGCCCCGCGAGGTGCCCCGGCTGTGGGACCGGCACGTCCTCAACTGCGCGGTGCTGGCCGAGCTGCTGCCCGCCGGCTCCACCCTGTGCGACGTCGGCTCCGGCGCCGGTCTGCCGGGCATCCCGGTGGCGCTGGCCCGGCCGGACGTCTCGGTGACCCTGCTGGAGCCGCTGCTGCGCCGGACCACCTTCCTGGAGGAGGTCGTCCGGGAGCTGGGGCTGGAGAACGTCACGGTGCTGCGCGGCCGCGCCGAGGAGATGATCGGCAAGCTCGCGGTGGACGTGGTGACCGCCCGGGCCGTGGCGCCGCTGGACCGGCTGGCCGGCTGGGGCATGCCGCTGCTGCGTCCGCACGGGCAGATGCTGGCGCTCAAGGGGGACAGCGCCGAGCAGGAGCTGGCCGACTCGCGCGCCGGGCTGGCCAAGCTGGGCGCCGTCGAGTGGACCGTCATCTCGGTCGGCGAGGGCACCCTGGAGACCTCCACCCGGGTGGTCCAGGTCAAGGCGGGGGAGAGCCCCGGTGGCGTGAAGGCCGCGACCAAGCGGGCCAAGGCGGCCCGGGCCGGTCGTAACGCCGGCGCCAAGACCGGTGACCGCGCCCGGGGCGGGCGCCGTCGCGGCACCCGCTGAGGTCCTCGGTTCGCCACGACGGGCGGACGGCTCCCCTCGCGAGGGGGAACCGTCCGCCCGTCGTCGTTCAGGTGACGGGTGGGCCTCCGGCGGGACACCGGAGTGTCGCAACGTCAGATTTCCGGCATAGCGGGCATGGTGTTTCACGTGAAACGTCGCTCTCTGCTCTCCGGAATCCTCAGCCGCGGCCGGGCTGCGACTGTTGCCGCTCCGGTTTCACGTGAAACACTGAGCCCCATGCAGGACTCGGAGACCATCGACCAGATCGATGACACGCCCATCGCACGGGCTGCCCAGGCTGCGGTTCAGGCGATCGGCCGGGCGGGGGAGGGGCTACCGCGGCCCGCCGCCACCCGGGTGATCGTGGTCGCCAACCAGAAGGGCGGGGTGGGCAAGACCACCACCACCGTGAACATGGCCGCCTCGCTGGCCATGCACGGACTGCGCGTCCTGGTGGTCGACCTGGACCCCCAGGGCAACGCCTCCACCGCCCTCGGCATCGACCACCACGCCGAGGTGCCGTCCATCTACGACGTCCTGGTCGAGGGCAAGCCGCTGGCCGACGTGGTCCAGCCGGTGGTGGACGTCGAGGGGCTCTTCTGCGTCCCCGCCACCATCGACCTGGCCGGCGCCGAGATCGAGCTGGTCTCGCTGGTCGCCCGGGAGAGCCGGCTGCAGCGCGCCATCGCCGCCTACGAGCAGCCGCTGGACTACATCCTGATCGACTGTCCGCCCTCGCTGGGCCTGCTGACGGTCAACGCCCTGGTGGCCGGTCAGGAGGTGCTGATCCCGATCCAGTGCGAGTACTACGCGCTGGAGGGCCTCGGCCAGCTGCTGCGCAACGTCGAGCTGGTGCGCGCGCACCTCAACCCCACGCTGCACGTCTCGACCATCCTGCTCACCATGTACGACGCCCGGACCAGGTTGGCCGCCCAGGTGGCCGAGGAGGTCCGGACCCACTTCCAGGCCGAGGTGCTGAGCACGGCGATCCCGCGTTCGGTCCGCATCTCGGAGGCGCCCAGCTACGGGCAGACGGTGCTGACCTACGACCCGGGTTCCACCGGGGCGCTCTCGTACCTGGAGGCCGCCCGCGAGCTCGCGCTGCGCGCGGTGGGCCAGGGCGGCGGTTCGTCGGTCGGTCAGCAGCGGGACGGCAGCGGTACGGGGCACGGCGCCCCGATGGCACAGCACGGTACGACGGAGGGTCATCAGTGAGTGGTCGCAGGGGTCTGGGACGAGGGCTCGGGGCGCTGATCGGCCCCGCAGCGCCGACCGACGGCGGGGCGGCGCAGCCCGCTGCCGCCACGTCCGCGCCGACCTCGGTGGTGGCGACCGGCACGACGTCACCGGCCTCGGTGCCGGTGCTGCCGGGCGGCCGCGCCACGGTGGCGGCCCGCGCGGCCGTCGGGCGCCAGGCGGAGCAGTCGACGCCGGCGCCGGTGCCCGGTGCCTCCTTCGCCGAGCTGCCGCTGGACGCGATCACCCCCAACCCGCGCCAGCCGCGCGAGGTGTTCGACGAGGACAAGCTGGTCGAGCTGGTGACCTCCATCAAGGAGGTCGGCCTGCTGCAGCCGATCGTGGTGCGCCAGGTCGCCGCCGAGCGCTACGAGCTGATCATGGGCGAGCGCCGCTGGCGGGCCTCCCGGGAGGCGGGGCTGGAGCGGATCCCGGCGATCGTCCGGGCCACCGAGGACGACAAGCTGCTGCTGGACGCCCTCCTGGAGAACCTGCACCGGGCCGAGCTGAACCCGCTGGAGGAGGCGGCCGCCTACGACCAGCTGATGCGGGACTTCTCCTGCACCCACGAGGAGCTGGCCGACCGGATCGGCCGCTCGCGTCCGCACGTCTCCAACACCCTGCGGCTGCTGCGGCTCCCGGCGGCCGTCCAGCGCCGGCTGGCGGCCGGCACGCTGACGGCCGGGCACGCCCGGGCGCTGCTGCCGCTGACGGATCCCGAGGCGCAGGAGAAGCTGGCCGCGCGGATCATCGCCGAGGGCCTCACGGTGCGCAACGTCGAGGAACTCGTCGTCCTGATGCGCTCGGAGGAGCCGAAGGGGGAGAAGCGCCAGGCCCCGAAGGCGGGCAGGATCATCTCTCCGGCGTTCAACGACCTGGCGAGCCGGCTGTCGGACCGCTTCGACACCCGGGTCAAGGTCGAGGTGTCGCAGCGCGGCGGGAAGCTGGGCAAGGGCAAGGTGGTGCTGGAGTTCGGATCGGTCGAGGACCTGAACCGGATCCTGGACAGCATGGCCCCGGGCGAGGACGGTCTGCGGCTGTCGCAGGGCTGAGCCGGTCGGCCGGCCCGGGGGCGACGACCCGATGGGTGCATGTGCCACGTGAGCGCTGTTTCACGTGAAACATGCACCCATCGGCATTCGTGGGGGCATGCTCGACCGTGAGAGGGAGGAGGAGGTGCGGGCCATGGGACGCCGGATCGTTCCGCTGACGCTGGACAACCTCGCGGACCTGCCGACGGGCTGCCGTTCCTGCGTGTTCTGGGAGCTGGACCCGGTCAGCGCGAAGGAGGCGGTGGAGTCCGGGAAGCCGGAGCTGGAGAAGGAGGGGTGGATCTCCGCGGTGCTGCTGGAGTGGGGGTCCTGCGGTCGGATCGTCTACGTGGACGACCAGCCGGCCGGCTTCGTGCTCTACGCGCCGCCCGCCTACGTCCCCCGCTCGCAGTCCTTCCCGACCAGCCCGGTCGCGCCGGACGCCGTTCAGCTGATGGTCAGCCGGGTGCTGCCGGGCTACCAGCACCAGGGGCTGGGCCGGGTGCTGGTGCAGACCGTCGCCAAGGACCTGCTGGGGCGCGGGGTGCGGGCGATCGAGGCCTTCGGAGCGGCGGGCCGGGTGCCCACCAGCTGCGTGCTGCCGGCCGACCACCTGCTCGCGGTCGGCTTCAAGACCGTACGACCGCACCCGCGCTACCCGAGGCTGCGGCTGGAGGCGCGCACCACGCTCTCCTGGCGCGGTGACGTGGAGGGGGCGTTGGAGCGGCTGCTCGGCGGCGCGCGGAAGGAGCCGGCCCTGCGGCCGTTCTGAGCGGGTACGACGGCGGCGGGGGCCCCCCCGGAGGGGGCCGCCCCCCCGCGCCCCCGGGGGGGGGCCGCGGGCGCCGGGCG
>NZ_JBHZCY010000051.1:0-60269 GCF_042786665.1 Kitasatospora sp. NPDC059146
GGCGGTGGGGGCGCTCAGCCCTCCTGCTGCGCGTACAGGGCCGCCGTCGACCTCGGGTTCAGCAGCGCACCGATGCCCACCAGGCCGAGCAGGCCGACCAGCGCACCGACCGCGATCATCGCGCCGCCGCTCTGGACCATGTAGTAAGCCACCGGCAGGCAGATCGAGTTGGTCAGCACGGCGGGGCTGCGGCCCCAGCGGCGCTCCTTGAGCAGCGCGCGGGCGGCCAGTATCGGCAGCACCCCGAGCAGCACGATGACCAGGCCGCCGAACTCGTTCAGGGCCAGCTGCTTGGCCTGGCCGGACAGTGCGGACACCATGTCCGAGACGCCGACGACGGCGAGCGCCGCGCCCTCCAGGGCGGTGATGGCGGCGCCCAGGGTGAGCGGGACCGGGCGGGCGGGTACGGGTGCGGAGGATTCTGCGGTCACTCCAGCAGGGTAGCCGCCGGTCGGTCCGTACGGCCCCGTAGGCTTTCCCCATGCGCGCTCTCCTGGTCGTGAACCACAAGGCCACCACCACCAGTGGCCGGACCAGGGACGTACTGATCCACGCGCTGCGCAGCGACCTCAAGCTGGACGTCGCCGAGACCCAGTACCGGGGGCACGCGCACGACCTGGCCCGGGACGCCGCCCAGGACGGCACGGTCGACCTGGTGGTGGCGCTGGGCGGGGACGGCACCGTCAACGAGGTGGTGAACGGGCTGCTGGCGCACGGCCCGGGCGAGAAGGTCCCGCGACTGGCCGTGGTGCCGGGCGGTTCGACCAATGTCTTCGCCCGCGCACTGGGCCTGCCCAACGACCCGGTGGAGGCCACCGGCGCCCTGCTGAACGCACTGGAGCAGGGGCACGAGCGGCCGATCGGCCTGGGCAAGGCGATGACCGAGGGGCTGCCGGACCGCTGGTTCACCTTCACCGCCGGCCTCGGCTTCGACGCCGGCGTGGTGGGCCGGGTCGAGGAGCAGCGCAGGGCCGGGCGCAAGTCCACCCACGCCCTGTACGTCGGGCAGGCCCTCCGGCACTACTTCACCCAGCGTGAGCAGCGCCGCTCGGGCCCGGTGGCCTTGGAAATACCGGGCCGCGAGGCCGTTCCGGGCCTGGCGCTGACGATAGTCAGCAACACCTCGCCGTGGACGTTCCTCGGCAGCCGTCCGGTCTACCCCTCGCCCCTCGCCTCCTTCGACACGGATCTGGACGTCTTCGGCATCACCCGGATGACGGCGTTCGGTACTGCTCGAACGATCCGTCAGATCCTGCGGTCGTACGCGCCTTCGAGCGACGGCGCCCCGCCGGCCGGCCCGTCCGGAAAGCACGTCGTCTCCTATCACGACGTCAGACACTTCACCTTGGTTTCCCAGGAACCTGTGCCGTTCCAGGTCGACGGGGACCATCTTGGAGACCGGAGTCGCGTCAGTTTCACAGGCGTTCGGCGGGCACTGCGTGTGATTGTGTGACCGGAAGGGGGCTTCGCCCTTCTTCTCGAACGCACAAGCCCCCTTCACTCCATAGAAGTACTGGCTGTGAGCTAGGCGACACCGAAGAATCAAAAATTCCTCCCCGAAGGGGGTTGTATCCGAGCCCGAGGTTTGCGAACCTCTACATGGCGATCGGGACACATCGCAGCGACGGCAACTCCGGAACCACAGGAGCGCCGACCGCGGGGTGTCCCTCGAATCGCCGAATCCCCCCCAGCACAGACCACCCGGGCCCGATGGGCCTTTGGTCTCTTTTGCTGTTGTGGGATTCGTGAAAGCGTTCACATTCACAAGCCATTCGATTATGCCGATCGGGCCACCCCCCGCGGCAGGAGGAGTTGGACGACCATGGACTGGCGCCACCGCGCTGTCTGCCGCGAAGAGGACCCGGAGCTGTTCTTCCCGATCGGGAACACCGGTCCTGCTCTGCTGCAGATCGAGGAAGCCAAGGCCGTGTGCCGCCGCTGTCCGGTGATGGAGCAGTGTCTCCAGTGGGCCCTCGAGACCGGCCAGGACGCCGGCGTCTGGGGCGGCATGAGCGAGGACGAGCGTCGCGCGATGAAGCGCCGTGCCGCCCGCAACCGCGCCCGCACCGCCTGATCAGCAGCATCTGGTCACACGCCGTAGCACCAGCAGTAACCGTAGTACCGATCAACAACCGATCAACACATGATCAAAGGCTTCCCTGCACCTCCTGGTGAAGCCTTCCGCACCAAGGGCCTTGCCACGCGAGGTCCCGCGACACCGAACCGTCCAGCCACTTGATACTGTTCACTTAGAGCAATATTGTGGAGCTGAGGCGCTCACCGTGTGCAACGCACATGTGAGGTGTCGCACCACCTAGAGCCCCCGTTCCGGCCGACTCCCCCCGACGGCCGGAACGGGTTGAGAGGCCCTGTCGACCCACCCCCCCCGGTCGACAGGGCCTCGTTTCTGTTTCCGGCCCGGCGCCCGACCCGGCCGTGCCCCGCCTTTGCACGCCGGGCGCGTGAAGCGCGCACCCGGCGCTTCCGCCGCACGCACGCCCCCGCCGCGCAACCCGACGCATCAACGCACCGGGATCTCCAGGATGACCTTGGTGCCGCCGTTCGGGCCGGCCACCATGTCGAAGGTCCCGCCCAGCTCACCGGTGGCCAGCGTCCGGACGATCTGCAGCCCGAGGTTGCCGGCCGTCTTCGGGTCGAAGCCCTCCGGCATGCCGCGCCCGTCGTCCTGCACGGTGATCAGCAGGTACTCCTCCGGCTTGGCACCGCCGTTCCAGCTGTCCGACCAGCCCATGCCGGTCGCCGGGGCCCGCCCGCGCAGCGCGCTGACCTCCAGGTTCCCGGAGGCGGTCGGGCCGAAGGCGTGCTCCAGGGCGTTCTGCAGCAGCTCGGTCAACACCATCGACAGCGGGGTGGCCACCTCGGCGGAGAGGATGCCGAAGCTTCCGCTGCGGCGGGTCGCCACCCGGCCGTCCTGGGACAGCTCCATCGCCATCGCCAGCACCCGGTCGGCGATCTCGTCGAAGGCCACCTGCTCGTCCAGCGCCTGGGAGAGCGTCTCGTGCACGATCGCGATCGAGCCGACCCGGCGCACCGCCTCGTCCAGCGCGGCCCGGGCCGACTCGGACTCCATCCGGCGGGACTGCAACCGCAGCAGGGCGGCGACCGTCTGCAGGTTGTTCTTCACCCGGTGGTGGATCTCCCGGATGGTGGCGTCCTTGGTCATCAGCTCGCGGTCGCGGCGGCGCAGCTCGGTGACGTCCCGGCAGAGCACCAGGGAGCCGGTCAGCGTCCCCTTCGGCTTGAGCGGGATCGCGCGCAGGGTCACCACTCCCCCCTGCACCTCCACCTCGGTCTGCCGGGGCGCCCAGCCGCTGGCCAGCTTCACCAGGGCCTCGTGGACGGCCGAGCGGGAGGGCGGGACGAGGTCGGCGGTGGCCCGGCCGAGGTGGCTGCCGACCAGGTCGGTGGTGAGGCCCAGCCGGTGGTAGGCGGAGAGCGCGTTGGGGCTGGCGTAGGTGACGATGCCGTCCGCGTCCAGGCGGATCAGGCCGTCGCCGACCCGGGGCGCGGCGTCCATGTCGGCCTGCTCGACGCCGGGGAACGGGAAGCTGCCGGCCGCGATCATCTGGGCCAGGTCGGAGGCGCTCTGGAGGTAGGTGAGCTCCAGCCGGCTGGGGGTGCGCACGGTCAGCAGGTTGGTGTTGCGGGCGATCACCCCGAGCACCTTGCCCTCGCGCCGGACCGGGATCGACTCGACCCGGACCGGGACCTCCTCGCGCCACTCCGGATCGCCCTCGCGCACGATCCGCCCCTCGTCGAAGGCGGCGTCCAGCAGCGGGCGGCGCCCGCGCGGGACGAGGTGGCCGACCATGTCGTCCTGGTAGGAGGTCGGCCCGGTGTTGGGCCGCATCTGTGCCACCGAGACGTAGCGGATGCCGTCCCAGGTGGGGATCCACAGCACCAGGTCGGCGAAGGAGAGGTCGGAGAGCAGCTGCCACTCCGAGACCAGCATGTGGAGCCATTCCACGTCGGCCCCGGTCAGGGTGGTGTGGCGGCGGACGAGTTCGTTCAGCGAGGGCACATGGCGAGCGTAGCGCCGAGGCCCGGCGGGGGGCTCGGCGGACTGTCCGCTGGCGCCGGATGACTGTCCGGAGTTGTTTAGACCAATTCACCGAGCGGCCTGGACAACGCAGATTGGTCTAGTCCACAATGAAAGGGCACCAAGGAGAGGCCCCCCGCGCAACTGCCCTGACCGCGCGCGGCTTCTCCTCGGTCGGACGCCGGCGAACGAGGACCCCGCACAGTCCTCGATCGACACCGGTGCCCGACGACAGCTCCGGGCTGCGGTGCCGCATGGGTTGAGGGTCCCGTGTCGGCGCCGTGGCCCGTAGTGCATTCCGGACCCGTTTCCGCCGCTCAGCGAACCGGCCCCCGTCCACAGCCTGTGGACGGGGGCCGGTTCCGTTCCGGCGGGCGCCCCCGCCCGGAGGCGAGCGGGCGAGCACCCGCCCCGAGCCGAAGGGGCGCGCCGGTGTCGAGAGGGAGGAGCGAGGAGGCCCCGAGGAACGAGGGGCATCGGAGCGACGACCGTCGGCACCGGGTCGGAGCGCCCCGGAGGCGAGCGGGCGAGTATCAGTGCGTCTCGGTGACCTTGGCCAGGGCGCGCGGGGCGTCCGGGTCCTGGCCGCGGGCGATGGTGACCTCGTAGGCGAGCTGCTGGAGCGGCAGGATCTCCAGGATCGGCTGGACCTCCTCGGGCACGCCGGCGGGCAGCGCGAAGCCCGCCGAGGCGGCGTCCACCTGCGCCTGCTGGCCGATCACCACGAGGTCCGCGCCGCGGCCCCGCAGACGGTCCAGCACCGGCTGGAGGGCCTCGCCGCCCTTGCCGTCCGGGACGATCGCGATCACCGGGGAGACGTTGTCCACCATGGCCAGCGGCCCGTGCAGCAGGTCGGCGCCGGAGAACGGGGTGGCCGGGATGTACGTGGTCTCCATCAGCTTGAGCGCCGCCTCGCGGGCGGTCGGGTAGCCGTAGCCGCGCGAGGTGATGACCAGGCGCTGGGCGAAGCGGTAGCGCTCGGCCAGCGCCTTCACCTCCGCCTGGCGGGCCAGCACCCCGGCGGCCAGGCCCGGCAGCCCCTCGGCCGCCGAGCCGTCCCCGCCGCGCAGGCCCTCGACCAGGAGGTAGAGCGCCAGCAGCTCGGCGGTGTAGGTCTTGGTGGCCGGCAGCGCCTTCTCCGGCCCGGCCAGCACGTCGATGTGGAACTCGGACACCTCGGCGAGCGGGGAGTCGGGGTTGTTGGTGACGGCCAGGGTGATCGCCCCGGCCTCGCGGGCGGCCTTGGTGGAGGCGACCAGGTCCGGCGAGCCGCCGGACTGGCTGACGGTGATCACCAGGACGTCGGTGAGGTCCGGCTGGGCCCCGTACGCCGTGGTGGTGGACATCGAGGTCAGGCCGGCCGGCTTGCCGAGCAGGATCTCGATCAGGTACTTGGCGTAGAGCGCGGCGTTGTCGGAGGTGCCGCGCGCGGTCAGCAGGACGAAGCGGGGGCTGCGGGCGGCGATCCCGGCCGCGATCTCGCGGATCTTCGGGGCACCCTCGTCGAGGATGCGCCGGAGGACGGCCGGCTGCTCGGCCATCTCCGCCGCCATGATCCGGCCGGGGACGGAAACAGTCTGCGGGTCGGACATCTGGATTGCCTCCGATGAGATGGGTCGACCCCGCCCGGGCGGGTTGCCCGACGGGGACCTCTACGGCGGCGAGTCCGCACACTCGCTGCGGTTCCTGCTGGGCAATCCTACGAGCGGGCCCCCGCCGCGGCACCCCCGCCCCGGGGCGGATCGGGGGTGGCGCGGCGAGCGGTGCGGCGGGCCGGGCGTCAGGACGGGTTGTTGATCAGCTGGTCGATCGCCGCGTCGGCGTCCTTGGTGGCCTGGTCGACGGACTTGCCCTTGAGGATCGCGGTCAGCATGTCCGGGATGATCTTCTGCTTCTCGACCGCCCCCCAGCCGGGGGCCAGCGGGGTGAACCAGGCGTCCGGGACGGCGTTGGCCGCGGCGGCGGTGTTGGGCTTGTTCTTCAACGGGTTCAGCTGGTTGAGGTTGTTCGGCAGGATGTCCTTGTCGGCCAGCGCCTGTTCGGACTTGGTGCTGGTGAACATCCGGATCCAGTCGGCGGCCGGCCCCGCCTGCTGGGACTTGGCGGTGACGGCGAGGTCGGAGCCGCCGATGAAGGTGGGCAGCGGCTTGCCGTCCGGGCCGGGCATGGTGGCGACCTTGACGCTGTCCTTGAGGCCCGAGTCGCCGGTGACCGGCGCGATCACGCTGGCGGCCTCGAAGCCGTTGCCGTAGAAGGACGCGGCGTGGCCGCGCGCCATGGCCTCGAACTGGTTCTGCTCGTTCTGCGTCAGGTCGCCCTTGTTGTACTTGCGGACGAGGTCCGCGAAGTGGCCGATGCCCTGCTGGGACTTGGCGTCGTGCAGGGTGCCGTGCCAGTTGCCGGAGCTGTCGAACTTGGCGATGCTGCCGCCGTACGCGGCCACGTAGCTCATCGCGGCGTACCAGTACGGCCCGGGCAGGTAGAGCGGGGAGAAGGTCCGGTCCGATCTGTTCTTGTCCGCGATCTTGTCCAGGGCGGTCATCAGTTCGCCCTCGGTCTTGGGGAACTCCGCGCTGCCGGTGGCCTGTTGGAAGACGCTGGAGTTGTAGACCGCGACCCGGGCGCCCGCGTAGTAGGGCACGCACCACAACTTGTCCTGGTAGGTGCAGGTGTTGGCGAGCGCCTTGATCCAGCTGTCGGAGTTGTCGAAGGTGGTGCGGTCCACCGGGGCCAGCGCGCCGGAGAGCACGTACTTCATCGTCTCGGTGTTGCCGAGCTCGACCACGTCGGGGGCGCTGCCGTCGGCGATCGCCTTGTCGAGCTTGGAGACCTTGTCGGCCCAGCCCTGGTAGACCAGCTTGAGGCCGACCTTGGGGTACTTCGCCGCGAACTCGTCGTTGACCCGCTGGACCAGGTCCGGCCAGTTCTTCTGGGCGTCGTCCATCAACCAGACGGTGACGGTGCCGGAGGCGGCCTGCGGGTCCGCGGCGGAGCTCCGGCCGTCGGCCGAGGGTGATCCGGACGAGGAACAGGCCGTCAGGGCGACTGCCAGCGCCATGATCCCGAGCGTCGAACCGAGCTGACGCTTCTTCACGCCATCCTCCGAGGGTTGTCCAAGAACGGTGGTGCCCGCCGACAGCGTGATTGGCGCCCGCGGCGGAGAGTCCTGGCGGGGGCGGCGAAGAGCTTCGAGGAGGGCGCAATACCACAACCGGTGAGTTCAATTTCGAACCGGTTGCATGGACTCTGGCCTAGACCAACTGTGGTGTCAACGGCCAACAGGCCTTGTCAGCAAGGCTGTTGCCGACCCGTTGTACCGCGTGGCGATCAGTCGTCAGGCCGTCACCCTCAGTGGGACTTAAGGTGGATTTAAGGCTGCCTTGAGGGAGCACGGTCATCCGGAGAACGTCCGGGTCGACGGCGGGGAAACGCGACGGGCCCGCCATGCGACATGCGCATGACGGGCCCGTCGGCGGACGCCCCCGGCTCCGGCCGGCGACGTCCGTACGGTCTCAGCCGACCGCTCCCGGCTGCCCGGTGAGCACCTCCACGGCCGCCAGCCCGCAGACCCGGGCGGCGCCGTGGGTGGCGATGTACAGCGCGCCGACCGGCTCGGACTGGGGCAGCCCCATCTCCACCACCGCGGCGTCCGGCCGGGCCGCCACCAGACGGGCCAGCGCGGCGGCCATCCAGGCGTGCCGGTGGGCGTCCCGGACCACCAGCACCAGGCGGCGGCCCTGGGCCCCGGCCACCAGCTCGGCGACCAGCGCCTCCAGCAGCTCCGGCGCGGCCTCGGCCGCGGACACCGCACGGGTCCGGGTGCCCGGGAAGCGGTCGGCCAGCATGCCGGCCACGCCCCACGGGGTCACGTCGCCGACCGCGATGTTCGGCTCGTCCGAGAACGAGGCCACGTACGGGCGCTCGCTCACCGGCAGCACCTCGCGGCCCGGCGCCCGGACCACCTTGAGCGCCCGGCGCGCGGCCCGCAGGCCCACCGCGAGGTCCGGCTCGGCCTGCTCGCCCTGGGCCGCGATCCGGCCCCAGCTGCCCAGCGCCCGGACCCGGTCGGCGGCGTCCGCCAGCCGCTCCTCGGTGAGCCGGCCGGAGCGCACGCCCGCCACGATGGCGTCGCGCAGCATCAGCACGGTCTCCTCGTCGGCCAGCCCGCCGCCGACGCAGATCGCGTCCGCGCCGGCCGCCAGCGCCAGCACGGTGCCCTGGCCCATCCCGAAGGTGTCGGCGATGGCGCCCATCTCGATCGCGTCGCTGACGATCAGGCCCTGGTAGCCGAGGCCGCCGTCGGCCGGGGCGGCGCGCAGCAGGTCGCGCAGCACGGTCGGGCTCAGGGTGGCGGGCAGCTTCGGGTCCAGCGCCGGGACCATGATGTGGGCGGTCATCACGGCCTTGGTGCCGGCCGCGATCGCGGCCTGGAACGGGATCAGGTCGCGGGTGCGCAGCACGTCCAGGTCAACGTCGATCACCGGCAGGCCGTGGTGCGAGTCCACCGCGGTGTCGCCGTGGCCGGGGAAGTGCTTGGAGCAGGCGGCCACGCCGGCCGACTGGAGGCCCTCCACCCAGGCGGCGGTGTGCCGGGCGCACAGCTCCGGGTCGGCGCCGAAGGAGCGCACGCCGATGACCGGGTTGCGCGGGTTGGAGTTGACATCCGCGGTGGGCGCCCAGTTGTAGTTGACGCCGGCCGCGGCCAGCGCCCGGCCCAGCTCGCGGGCGACGTCCCGGGTCAGCGCCGGGTCGTCGATCGCCCCGAGGGCGAGGTTGCCCGGCCAGGACGAGCCGGAGCCGGCCTCCAGCCGGGTGACGTCGCCGCTCTCCTCGTCGATCGCGATCAGGAGGTCGGGGTTCTCCGCGCGCAGCGCGCCGGTGAGGGCGGACAGCTGGTCGAGGTCGACCACGTTGCGGTCGAACAGCGCGACCGAGCCGAGCCCGGCGGCCAGGTGGCGGCGCAGCCAGGCGGGCGGCTCGGTGCCGACGAAGCCGGGCTGCAGGACGGTCAGGGCGTCCCGGTGGAGCTGGTCGCTGTCCGGGACGGTGGGTACGAGGATGCTCACGGTGGCTCAGCCCTTCACGGCGCCGTCGGTCAGACCACCGACTGCCTTGCGCTGCAGGAAGACGAACAGGATCAGCACGGGGACGGCGAACATCGTGGAGGCCGCCATGGTCGCGCCCCAGTCGTTGCCGAAGGCCGTCTTGAAGGAGGACAGCCAGAGCGGGAGGGTCTTGCCCTGCTCCTTGTTGACGATCAGGACGAGCGGGAACTCGTTCCACGCCGTGATGAAGCCGAACAGCGAGGTCGACATCAGGCCCGGGGCCAGCAGCGGGAAGATCACCTTCACGAAGGCCTGGGTACGGGTGCAGCCGTCCACCATGGCCGACTCCTCCAGCTCCTTCGGCACCGCGGCGATGAAGCCGCGCAGCGTCCAGATGGTGAAGGGCAGGACCATCATCATGTAGAAGAAGGTCAGCGGCAGCAGGCTGTTCAGCATGTCGTTGTCGCGGGAGATCATGTAGACCGCGATGGTCATGACCTCCCAGGGCGCCATCTGGGCCAGCATGATGACCAGTACGAAGGCCTTGCGGCCGCGGAACCTCATCCGGGCGATGGCGAAGGCCGCCAGGGTCGCGATCACCAGGGAGATCAGCACCGCGCCGACCGTGACGGTGATGCTGTTGGTGACGTACGTCCAGAAGTCCGGTGCGTTGACCGCGGTGGTGAAGTGCTCGAAGGTCGCGTCAAGCGGGATGAAGACCGGCGTCTTGCTGATGATGTCGTTGTTCTGCTTGAACGCGGTCGCGATCATCCAGTAGACGGGGAAGATGAAGAAGACGATGAGGACGACCGCGATCACGTTCGGCCAGGTACGTCCGAAGAGAGAGCGCCTCACAGCTCGTCCTCCTGCTTGATCATGATGCGGAAGTAGTAGGCCATCAGGACGCCCAGCATCAGGATGGTGAGCACCGCGATCGCGGCGCCGACGCCGTAGTGCTGGCTGCCCGAGCCCTCCAGGAAGGCGTGCACCGGAAGGGTCCGGGTGAGCTTCTCGGGGCCGCCGCCGTTGATCGCGTAGATCTGGGTGAAGGACTTGAAGACCCAGATGACCTCGAGGAAGGTCGTGGCCAGGAAGAACGGCTTGAGGTTGGGGAAGATCACCGAGCTGAAGATCTTCGAGGAGCCGGCGCCGTCCATCCGGGCGGCCTCGTAGAGCTCCTTGGGGATGGTGGTCAGCCCGGCGTACATGTTGAACGCCACGAAGGGGATCGACATCCAGACGATCAGCAGGATGACGACGAAGAACGTCGAGTACTCGTCGCTCATCCAGTTGTAGTTCGCCATCGAGTGCCAACCGAGCTTGTCCAGGCACCAGTTGACGACGCCCCACTGCTCGTCGAACAGCCAGGTGTAGACGGTGGTCGCGGCGACCACCGGCATCGCCCAGGCCATCAGCAGCGCGACCGACAGCGCGAGCCGCATCTTCTTGCCGAGGACGTTCAGCAGCAGGCCGACCAGGGTGCCGCCGACCATGATCAGCACCACGTTGACCAGGGTGAAGGCGACGGTGCGACCGGTGACCGACCAGAACTCCGGGTCGCTCAGCTGCTCCTTGTAGTTGTCGAAGCCGGTCCACTCGGTCAGGTGCATCACCAGCTGGCGCCGGTTGAGGTCCTGGAACGACAGCAGGAAGGTCTTCAGCAGCGGCCAGCCGAGCAGGACGATGGTCGCCACGATGGCCGGCAGCAGCAGCAGGTACGGCGCGGAGCGGGCGCCGAGACCGGGGCCGCTCGCGGGTCTGGTGCCCTTCGGCGCGGTGCCCTTGGCTCCGCCGCCGGCGGCACTGGTGTCAATCTCGGCCACCACAGCCTCCCCTGACTCCGGGGACTGCGTCTGCACCCGGTCCGAATGCACAGCCATCGTTCTCACTTCCTCACAACCCGGCCACGACGGACGGGCGCCGCCCACCGACCCCCCGCCGGGGGCCGGTGAGCGACGCCGCTCGATGCACTAGTTCTTCTGGTTGAGCCGCTTGGCGATCTCGTCGTCGTACTTCTTCGCGGTGGACGCGTAGTCGCCGCCCTGGAGGACCGCGGTCAGGAAGTCCTTGATCGGGTTCGGGGTGTTCTCGACGCTGGCCCAGTTCGGGGTGTTCGGGGTGATCCCGCCGACCGCGGTGGCGGCCTGGGCGGCCTTCGCGAAGTCACCGGTGAGCTGGCTGTTCAGCGCCGGCTTGTTCGGGATGTTGCCGGCCGCGGCGACCATGCCCTCGTTCTTGTCGTTGAGGGCGATCTTCAGGAAGTCCTTCGCCATCGCGGTGTTCTTGCTCTGCGCGGAGATCGCGAGGTTCGAGCCACCGATGAAGACGCCGGAGGGCTTGTCGGCGGTCTTGCCCGGGATCGGGAAGAAGCCGATCTTGTCCTTCGGCATCTCCTTCTCGAGCGGGAGCTCCCAGCCGAGGGCGATCATGGTGCCGACGTTGCCCTTGGCGAAGACGTCCTTCTGCTGCGGGGTCGCCTCGTCCTTGTCCTTCGGACCGGTGAGCGAGTGGCTCTGCAGCGTCTTGTAGGTCTCGAAGGCGCGCTGCGCCTCGGGCGACTCCAGGCCGCCGACCCACTTGCCGCCCTCCTGCTTGGCGATCTTGCCGCCCTCGCCGGTGAGCAGGCCGAAGTAGGTGTACCACTCCTGGCCCGGCAGGTAGAGCGGGTCGACGACGCCGGGGGTGGTCTTGAGCTTGTCCAGGTCGGCGTAGAACTCGTCCAGGGTCTTCGGCGCGTCGGTCAGGCCGGCGGCCTTCCAGAGGTCCTTGTTGTAGGCGACCACGCGGTTGGAGACCCACCACGGGGCGGCGTACTGCTTGCCGTCCAGCATCGCGGCCTCGTTCTGGTTGGCGGCCCAAGCGTCGCCACCCAGCGCGGACTTGTCCTTGGTGATGTCGAGCAGACCGCCGGTGGCGGCGTAGCCGGAGGTCTGGGTGTTGCCCAGCTCCAGGACGTCGACCGAGCCCTCGGACAGCGCGGCGGTGATCTTCGGGCCGATGTCGGTCCACTCCTGGGCCTGGAAGTCGACCTTGGAGCCCGGGTAGGTGGTCTCGAACTCGGTCTTGACCGCGTCGGTCCAGCCCTTGGGGGCGGAGCCGGTCATGGTCCACACCTTGAGCGTCTTGCCCTTGTACCGGTCGGCCGACGTAGAGGACGAGGAACCGCCGTCGTCCTTCTTGCCGTCCGAGCTGCAGGCCGCGAGACCGACGACCATTGCTGCGACGCCGACCGCCGCGATGAGCTGACGCTTCACGCCATCCTCCTGAGGGATGCCTGGGTTACCCCCGTCGGGCGGCAGCGGCAGACCCACGCAAAGCGGGAGATTAGGTGCCGCGGACCCCTTCGAGCGGGTGGGGGGATTCATCGTTACCGGCCTAGTGGTGTAGACCAGATGCCTGGAGCTTGGCCTAGACCAATGGGCCTGTCAACGGCTGTTCGACCGATCTCGACCACCCGTTATCAAGCCGACACCGCACATCGTTCATCGCGTGATGAGGTATTCGTTCCGTAGCCATACATGCAACGATGTGGTCCGTTAACGATGTGGCGGGGCGGTAAAAGGCTCCGCGAGAAGCGGGAGAACAGGTCCGATGAGCAGCGACGGGGGATCCACCGCCCAGGCCGACGACCCCGAGGTGAAGAACCTCCCGACGCAGGCCGGCGCCGATCCGACCGCGCGCGTCCCCAAGTACTACGGCCTCAAGCGCCACCTCCTCCAGCTCACCGAGACCCAGCCCGCGGGCACCCCGGTCCCGCCCGAGCGCGCGCTGGCCGCCCAGTTCGACACCTCGCGCACCACCGTGCGCCAGGCCCTCCAGGAACTGGTCGTCGAGGGCCGGCTGGAGCGCATCCAGGGCAAGGGCACCTTCGTGGCCAAGCCCAAGGTCGCCCAGGCGCTGCAACTCACCTCCTACACGGAGGACATGCGCGCCCAGGGCCTGGAGCCCACCTCCCGGCTGATCGAGATCGGCTACATCACCGCCGACGACCGGCTCGCCCCGCTGCTGGACATCAAGCCCGGCGGCCGGGTGCTGCGGATCGAGCGGCTGCGCCTGGCCAACGGCGACCCGATGGCCATCGAGGTCGCCCACCTCTCCGCCAAGCGCTTCCCCGCCCTGCGGCGCAACCTGGCCAAGCACAACTCGCTGTACGCGGCGCTGCGCGAGGTCTACGGGGTCACCGTGGCCGAGGCCGAGGAGACCATCGAGACCACCCTCGCCAACCCGCGGGAGGCCGGCCTGCTCGGCTCCGACCTGGGCCTGCCGATGCTCCAGCTCTCCCGGCACTCCTTCGACGCCGACGGCGACCCGGTCGAGTGGGTGCGCTCCATCTACCGCGGCGACCGCTACAAGTTCATCACCCGGCTCCAGCGGCCGGAGTAGTCGTCCCCGTCCGGGGCCCTCACCTCGAACGGACCCCTCCCCCTCACCACGGGCACCGGCGTGCGCGACCCGCGCACCGGTGCCCGTTCGTGTCCGGATGGCGGAAAGTTGCGTCATATCGGGTGACATGGATCACCCCATGCCCTAGATTGCGCAGCCGTACTGACTGCCGATCACCGATGGTGCTGCCCGGCGGGCTCACGGGGGTGCCGGGCACCTCCGGGGCTGCGGCGCCGACGGAACCCTCCGGAGCGGAGCAGAAGATGCCGTCTGACCAAGCCCCCAGCGAAGCTGTCATGCCCGAGCCAGCCGGGACCCCAGTCCCGGCCGTGACCCCCGAGCGGGTGCTCGCCGGACTCGCCCTGCTCGTGCCCATCGTGGCGATGCTCTGGGTCTCCTCCTACGACAAGACCGACCCGGCGGTGGCCGGGATCCCCTTCTTCTACTGGTACCAGCTGCTCTGGGTGCCCGTCTCGGCCGTCTTCACGGTCGCCGCCTACCTGCTGATCAACCGGGACGAGAAGGCCCGCGGCGCGGCCCGCAAGGGCGGTGCGCGATGAAGGACGTCAACGTGCCGGCCCTCGTGGTCTTCGTCCTGTTCTTCCTGCTGGTCACCGTGATGGGCTTCCTCGCCTCCCGCTGGCGCCGCGCGGACGACGCCGCCCACCTGGACGAGTGGGGCCTGGGCGGGCGCAGCTTCGGGACCTGGGTGACCTGGTTCCTGCTCGGCGGCGACCTCTACACCGCCTACACCTTCGTCGCCGTCCCGGCGGCCGTGTACGCGACCGGCGCGGCCGGCTTCTTCGCGGTGCCGTACACGATCATCGCCTACCCGCTGGTCTTCCTGTTCCTGCCCCGGCTCTGGTCGGTCTCCCGGGTGCACGGCTACGTCACCCCGGCCGACTTCGTCCGCGGCCGGTACGGCTCGCGGCCGCTGTCCCTGGTCATCGCGCTGACCGGGATCCTGGCCACCATGCCGTACATCGCCCTGCAACTGGTCGGCATCCAGGCCGTGCTGGACGTGCTCGGCCTCGGCGGCGGCGCGGACGCCAACTGGTTCGTCAAGGACCTGCCGCTGTTCCTGGCCTTCGGCGTGCTGGCCGCCTACACCTACTCCTCCGGCCTGCGCGCCCCGGCGCTGATCGCCTTCGTCAAGGACGCCCTGGTCTACATCGTGATCATCGTCGCGGTGATCTACATCCCGCTGCGCCTCGGCGGCTACGGGCACGTCTTCGACGCGGCCGCGGCGCACTTCAAGCAGGCCAAGGCCGGCGGGCTGACCCTCCCCGACAACAAGCAGTGGACGTACGCCACGCTGGGGATCGGCTCGGCGATGGCGCTGTTCATGTACCCGCACTCGGTGACCGGCGTGCTGGCCTCCAAGTCCCGCAACACCGTGCGCCGCAACATGGCGATCATGCCCGCGTACTCGCTGATGCTCGGGCTGCTGGCGCTGCTCGGCTTCATGGCGATCGCGGCGGGCGTGGGCAGCGGCGTCAAGGGCTACAACGCCCAGCTGTCGGTGCCGCAGCTGTTCGCGAACATGTTCCCGGACTGGTTCACCGGCGTGGCCTTCGCCGCGATCGGGATCGGCGCACTGGTGCCCGCCGCGATCATGTCCATCGCCGCGGCCAACCTGTTCACCCGCAACGTCTACAAGGAGTGGCTCAAGCCCGCCGCCACCCCGGCCGACGAGACCCGGGTCGCCAAGCTGGTCTCGCTGCTGGTCAAGGTCGGCGCGCTGGTCTTCGTGCTCGGCATGGACAAGCAGGCCGCGATCAACCTCCAGCTGCTGGGCGGCCTGTGGATCCTGCAGACCTTCGTGGCGATCGTCGGCGGCCTGTTCACCCGCTGGTTCCACCACTGGGCGCTGTTCGCCGGCTGGGCGGCGGGCATGGGCTACGGCACCTGGACGGCGTACGGGCTGGCCAGCCCGGCCACCAAGCACTTCGGCGGCAACGCGGCCGAGATCCCCGGCATCGGCGAGATCGGCTACATCGGCATGACGGCCTTCGTGCTCAACCTGGTCGTCTCGGTGGTGCTCACCGTGGTGCTGCGGGCGCTCAGGACGCCCGACGGGCCGGACGAGACCAAGCCCTCCGACTACAGCGCCGAGACCGGCGGCGGCGAGCGGGAGAACGCGCCGGAGCCCGTAGCGGCGCACTGATTGGCCGTGCGCGCGCCCTGTGATCGCGCCGCCTTCTCCGTGAACACTGGAGGAGGCGGCGCGATCATATGTATGAACAGGCGTGCACGCCGGGCACCACCAGACCGGACCGGCATCCGGCCGGAACCTGATCGACCCACGGGGAGCTCGCGGCCATGGCAGAACTCGGCACCACCCTCAACGGCCAGCACCAGACCACCCAGCACCAGTCGGCCCCGCACCAGGCCGCCCAGCACCAGTCGACCCCGCACCAGGTCACCCAGCACCAGTCGACCCAGAACCAGCACCACCCCCACGTCACCGCCCACCGCCCCGCGGCGGCCACCCGACTGCCGTCCGTGCTGATCGCCACCCGGCACGGCGAGTCCACCGCCAACGTCGAGTTCCAGCTGGCCGAGGCCGTCGGCGCGCTCAGCGTCCCGATCAGCTGCCGGGACGCCGACATCCCGCTGTCCCTGCGCGGCCAGCAGCAGGCCCAGGCGTTCGGCCGCTGGTGGGCCGCCCTGCCCAGCGCCGACCGCCCGCGCAGCGTCTGGTGCTCGCCGTACGTGCGCACCGCCGAGACCACCCGGATCGCGCTCGCCCAGGCGGCCGGCCTCGGCGCCGTGCCCGTCACCCTGGCCGTCCGCTACGACGAGCGGCTGCGCGACCGCGAGCTCGGCATCCTGGAGATGCTGCCCAAGGCCGCCATCGAGGCCAAGCACCCGGAGGAGGCCGCCCGGCGGCGCAAGATGGGCGAGCTGTACTACCGCCCGCCCGGCGGCGAGTCCTGGGCCGACGTCGCCCTGCGGGTGCGCAGCCTGCTGCGGGACGTCTGCGAGGAGGAGGCCGGCCGGCCCGTCCTGCTGGTCGCCCACGACTGCACGGTGCTGATGCTGCGCTACGCGCTGGACCGGCTCACCGAGCAGCAGCTCACCGAGCTCGGGGCGGTGCACAACTGCTCCACCAGCCTGTGGCGGGCCCAGGACGGGCGGTTGCGGCCGGACCGCTGGAACGGCGTCGACCACCTGACGGGCGGGGACAGCTGACGGGCGGAGGCAGCTGACGGACCGTCGGCCGTCGGGTCACTGCTGCGCGACCGCCGGATCGGCGAAGCAGCGGCGGTAGGCCAGCGGTGTGGTGCCCAGCCGCCGCCCGAAGTGGTGCCGCAGCGCCGCCGCGTTGCCGAAGCCGCAGCGGGCCGCGATCGCGTCCACCGACTCGGTGGTGGACTCCAGCAGCCGCTGGGCCAGCAGCACCCGCTGCCCCACCAGCCAGCGGTGCGGGGTGGTGCCGGTCTCCTGCTGGAAGCGCCGGGCGAAGGTGCGCGGCGACATGTGCGCCCGGGCGGCCAGTTGCTCGACGGTCGCCTCCTGGTCCGGGTGGTGGCGCATCCAGTCCAGCAGCGGGGCCAGCGAGTCGCCGCCGCCCTCCGGCAGCGGGCGGTTCACGAACTGCGCCTGCCCGCCCTCCCGGTGCGGCGCCACCACCATCCGGCGGGCGATCCCCCGGGCCACCTCGGCGCCCTGGAACTTGCGCACCAGGTGCAGGCAGGCGTCGATGCCGGCCGCCGTACCGGCCGAGGTGACCACCGGGTCGTCGTCCACGTACAGCACGTCCGGCTGCACCGCCGTCCCCGGGAACCGGCCGGCCAGGTCGTCGGTGTAGCGCCAGTGGGTGGTGGAGCGGCGGCCGTCCAGCAGCCCGGCGGCGCCCAGCACGAACGCGCCGCTGCAGATGGACAGCACCCGGCCGCCGCGCGCCACCACCGCGCGCAGCGCCGCCAGCAGCGGCTCCGGGTAGGCGTCGCGGATCCCCGAGGCGGTGACCACCGCCAGGTCGGCGTCGGCGAGCCGCTCCGGGCCGTACGGGACGTCCACCGTGAACCCGGAGTGGGTGGCGTGCGGCCCGGGGTGGGCGCCGGCCAGCGCGAAGTCGTAGCCGGGCAGCCCGTCCGCGGTGCGGTCCAGGCCGAACACCTCGCAGGCCACGCCCAGTTCGAAGGGGTGGACCTCCTCCAGCACCACCGCGACCACGTTCCTCAGCATGCCGCCCAGGATGCCCCGCCGGGCCGGGCGCCGGGAAGCCCCCGGCTGGCAGGATTTCGAGGCAACCCGGCGTTCCTGCCACTCGTCGGCCCCGCCGGCTCCCGGCCACAGTGGTGGCCATGGAATCCGGCACCCTCGCAAGCGCACTCGCCCTGGCCGGCGCGGTCGGCGGCTTCGGCCTGCTCGGCTCCCTGATCGGCCGCGAGCTCTCCCGCGGCCCCGCGGCCGGCCGCGACAACTACCACCGCCCCGGCGGCTACCCAGCCGACCCGCACCGCGCCGACCGGCTGCACGGCGCCCCGGCCGCGGGCCGCGCCGACGCCGACGCCGACGGCGCTCCTGCCACCGCCCCCGCTGACCCCGCCGCCCCCGCTGACCTGCCGCTCCGCCCGACCCCCGGGCCCGTCGCCGTACCGGGCTCCGGCACACTGGCCCGATGGACTACCTCATCCGCCACGCCCTCCCCCGGGACCTCGAAGACGCCGGCCGGATCACCGTCGAGGCCTTCGTCGGCGACGGCTACACCAAGCCCACCAGCGGCTACGTCGAGCTGCTCCGCGACGCCGGGCGGCGCTCCCGCGAGGCCGAGCTCCTGGTCGCCGCCGACGCGGCCGACGAGCAGGTCCTCGGCTGCGTGACCTTCGCCGTCGGCGGCACCGAGTGGGCCGACATCGCCACCCCGCAGGAGGGCGAGATCCGGATGCTCGCCACCGCCGCCGCCTCCCGCGGCCGCGGCGTCGGCGAGGCCCTGGTCCGCGCCTGCGTCGCCCGCAGCCGCGAACTCGGCCTGACCGGCATGGCCTTCTCCACCCGCCCCGAGATGACCGCCGCCCACCGCGTCTACGAGCGGGTCGGCTTCCGCCGCACCCCCGAGCGGGACTGGGCGCCGTACCCGGGGATGGACCTGATGGTCTACACCATGGCGTTCTGACGGCCCGGCTCCGGCCGTCACTTCCGCTTGTCGTACCCGGGGGCCACGTAGACGGTGTAACGGCCGTGCTCGCCGCTCCGCACCACAGTGGCCACCCGGTACCCGGCGTCCTTCAAGGTCGGTTGAATCTCCCGGTCGGTGGCCCCGGTCTGGGTGAAGTCCAGGACCACGACCTTCCACTCGTGCGCCTGGATCCCGGCCTGGATGGCGGGCACCCCGCTCTGCATCTGCCCGGTGCCAGGGTCCCGGCGGAACACCGCCACCAGGTCGTGCCACTGCTGCCAGTCGCTCTGCTTGCGCAGGTAGTAGGCGGGGACGTTGTAGTTCTCCACCAGGTAGCGGTCGTCGCCCTTGACCACGTACGGCTCCAGCGCCGCGACGAACTCCTTCGAGTTCGACCACTCGCCGAACATCTCCCGGCCCTGGGCCACCCCCGCCCAGGCGAGCGGGCCCACCACCAGCGCGGCGGCCACGATCCCGGCCGTGACGTGGAAGCGGCCCCGCAGCCACAGCACCGCACGGGCCAGCAGTACGCCCACCACGATGCACGAGAACCAGGCGCCGAAATCCACGTGCTTCTGCAGCGACAGCCAGGTGTGGATGCGGATCTGGTTCAGCGGCGCCAGCAGACCGGCCACCAGTAGGAGCGCGGCCAGCCAGAACTCCGTCCAGGCCGCGCCCTTCTCCCGACGCGCCCGCACCAGCTGGACCAGCACCCCGACCAGCGCCACCACCAGCAGCGGGCCGACCCAGCGGGCGGCCTCTCCGGCCACATACGCGTACGCGTCGTGGCCCGGGGCGCGCTGGAGCGTGGTGTGGTTGAAGCCGTCGACGTACCGCTGACCGGCCGCCAGGGCCGCCGCGCCGACCGCCACCACGAAGGTCAGCAGCACCAGCAACCCGCGCCGCCAGCGCGCCCAGGAGCGCACCGAGTCGCCCGGCCCGGCCAGCACCGCGATGCCGCACACCACCGGCACCCACAGCAGCGCGGCGTACTTGGTCGCCCCGGCCAGGGCCAGCAGCAGCCCGGAGCCCACCAGACTGGGGTACCCCCCGCCCGTGGTCAGCCGGACCGCCAGGTAGCCGGCCCAGGCGAGGACCGCCAGCGCCATCGCGTCGTAGGTGGCCAGACCACCCAGGAACTGGGTCGGGCCGAGCGCCGAGAAGGCCGCCGCCGCGCAGAACGCCGCGAGCGAGCCGTACAGCCGACGGGTCGCCAGGTGGAGGGCCGTGGTCGCGGAGAGCATGAACGCGAGGCTGAGCAGCCGGGCGCCGTTCAGCCCGCCGACGAAGTCCGCCAGGGCGACGACCACCGGGTAGATCAGCGGGGAGCCGGAGAAGAAGGTCTCGTACGTCGACACCGGGGTGCCGTGCCGCAGGTGCGCGATCTCCTGGTACCCGGAGTAGATGTAGGTGCCCTCGTCGATGAAGGCGGTGTTGCTGAGGATCAGGTGGTACGACAGCGCGCCCTGCACCAGCAGCACCACCAGCAGCGGCAGCCAGTCGGCCCGCAGCACCGGGCGCGCCGGGTGCGGGACCCGGCGCGGTCCCGGCCGGCGGCGGCGCCGGTCGGGCGCGGCCGGGCTCGGCCCCGCCGGGGCCGTGCGCTCGCCCAGCGCCACCCCGCCGCCCGGGCGGGCCTTGGTGGGGCCCAGGACAGGCTTGCGGGTGGACTCGGGCCGGATCCAGCGGCCGTCCGCGCTCATCAGTACTGCTCCTATCTGGGGCTCTGCGTCCGGATGCGCCGTCGGGGCGCCACACGCTCCGGGGCGCGCGTCGGCCACCCCGTACCGCCGGGGCGGTACGGGGTGGCCGACTGGACGCTCACGGGACGCTCGGCCCCGGGCCGGTTCAGCCGTTGAGCCAGGCGCCGGTCGGCGGGACCGACGGGGGCGAGCTCGGACCGGCCACGATCTTGACGATGTCGGCCTCCGGCAGCACCTGGTCCCAGGTCTGGATGTCGGCCACCGCGCCGTGCCAGGGGTCCGCCCACTGCGAGTTCGAGCTCAGCCGGCCGATCTGGAGGGTGTTGTTGCCGGACGGCTGCACCCCGGCCGACTTGGCCGAGGCCTGCGGAACGCCGTTGACGTACAGGGTGAGCTGCTGCGACGGGTCGTCGTACACCCCGGTCAGCAGCACCCACTGGTTGACCGTCGCGTCGGCCTTGGACCACGCGATCGCCGAACCGCCGCCCGGGACCTGGACCTTGAAGTACCACTGGTCGTGCCCGTTGTTGCTGGCCCGGCCCAACGAGTACGCGTAGTACTGGCCGTCGCCCTGGCTGATCGCGCTGCGATTGCCGTCGGGCTTGTCGACCAGCACCCGGGCCGAGACGGTGAAGCTCTTGCTCACATCGACAACCTGGCCGGAGGTCGAGGCGAACGAGTCCTGGCCGCTGGGCAGTTTGAGGACCTGCCCGGAGAAGCCGCTCATCGTACCCGGCTTGGCGTCCGCGCCCAGGTTCAACGCCGGGCCCTTCTTGGCCGACAGGGTGCCGACGGTCGGCGGGCTGTCGATGCCCTTGACCGGCGGGTTGCTCGCCGACTGTGACGGGCTCCCCGAGGGCGAGGAGGTCGCCGTGACCGCGGGGCCCGGCTTCTTGTCCTTGTCCTTCTCGTACAGCCAGAAGCCCGCACCGGCGGCGGCCAGGACCACCACGGCGGTCGCCGCGCCGATCAGCTTGAGCCGCCGGCCGCGCTTGGCGGACTTCTCGTTCTGCTCGGCCAGTGCCTCCCAGTCAGGGGTACCGGTCGGGGCGGCGGGCGGCGGGAAGCCGGGCTGCTGCTGCCACGGCTGCGCGGGCGGCTGCGGATGCTGCGCCACCGGCCCCAGCTGAACCGGGCCGGGCCGCACCGGGACCGCACCGCCGGGCTGCGGCACCGGCGGCACCGGTTGGGACGGACCGGGCGTCAACGGCTGGGGCGGCGGGCTGGGCGCACCGGGCGGCGGCCCGAAGCCGGTCGCGGGCCCGAAGGCGCCGTTCGGAGACTGCGGTGGCACACCGGTGGCCGGAGCGGGCCCCCCGGCCGGTGCCTGCTGCGGTGGCGGGTAGGACTGCCCCTCGCCACTCGGTACCGGTCGATCGCTCATGGCCGGAATGCTAGGGCATCGGCCCGACCACGCCCATGGCGGGTGCACGGACGGAACGTCACCACCGTCCGGGCGCCGACGGACCGCCGGAGCGCCCTAACCCACCGCCGCCGACCCCCGTCAGCCGACCCCGTTGTACGGGATCCGCCAGTGCTGCGAGACCGTGTCCGCGCACGGGCGCAGCTGTGCCGCCGTGCCCTCCGCGAGCGCGCCGCCCGCGGTGCCCAGGCACAAACCCGAGTCCTGATGCGTCAACCGCCCCCCGGCGGCGGGCCCCCAACGCTGCCCGGGGCCGGCCGTGCACGCGGCCAGCGTGACGGAGGACCGGTCCGCGCCCGGCACCAGGCAGGCCGCCCCGGCCCGCAGCGACCCGTCGTTGCCCACCGTCCAGCTGGTCGAGGAGCCCGGGTCGCCACAGGCCCCGACGGTCACCGCGGCGCCGACTGCCCCACCGGGACCACCGCCGTGCCGCAGGCAGATCCCCGGTGCCCCGGCCGGGATCTCACCGACCGGCAGGCCGACCCGGTTGTGGAAGGCGAAGGACTCGCTGCGCAGGCCGGTGCCGCCGCTCCACACCTCGAAGCCCGCCTGCACCCGGCACAGGTAGGAGCCCTTGGGGACGTACCCGCGAGCCATCGCGTCGGCGGTGAACAGCCGCAGGTTCAGGGCCCGGGTGGTGTGGGTCGGCGTGGTGCGCACGTAGCTGATCACGCTGTGCGGGCCGGTGATCGGCGCCTGGAACACGTTGTACGCGGCGTCTCCGAACGGCTGGGCGTCGGCGACCTTGTCTCCGGCAGGTCGCACGCTGTCGGTGGCGTCCAGCCACACCATCAGCTCGGCGCTCTCCCCGGGCAGGCAGTTGTCCGGGCTGGAGCCGTACCAGAGGTCGAAGGACAGGTTGAAGGAGCCGTTCACCCGGCCGTTGGCGTCCCAGTCGGCGGTCGCGTCGCCGAGCGCGCTGACCGGGACGGGCAGTCCGCTCGCGCCGGGGGCGGTGGAGACGTTGGGGTAGGCACCTGGGGCCAGCGGGATCTTCGGCACGAAGTCGCGGATCTGCGAGACCATGAAGCCGGTGTCGCCCACCGGGTCCACGCAGACCGTGCCCGCGGTGTTCCACGGGTTGGGTTCGAGGATCTTGGACCCGCCGTCCAGGGCCAGCTTGGGGAACGGGGTCTCCGGGGACGAACACAGGCCGGCTGCCGAAGCCGTGGCGGACGGCGCCCGCTCCGCCGCCCCGACCTGGCCGGTGCATCCGGCCAGCAGCGCGGCGGCCGCACCGGTCGCCGCGAGCGCCCGCAGCCCCCGGGCCGCACGCCCGACCGCACCGCACTGGATCTTCATCACGCTTTCCCCGAACCGTCCTCGCCCGCTGGGCGGCCAACCGTAACAAGTGCTCCACACGCACTCCCGCCCGGATCACGATCGGAACTCGATATCGGTTCCGGATGGCCGCGGGAAGAGAGGGGAGAGAACTCAGCGCAATCGGTCCCGTACGATCCTGGCGTCCCCCGCACTGCCCGACCGGGAAACGGCCAGACCGCGGGGAGGGTTCAGATCAACACGGCTTCGGGGGAGTAGAGCACGTGACTGTCACCGAGAGCACGCGACTCGCGGGCGGCGGTCGACCACCCGTCTCCAGGCGCCGCAGCAGGCGCTCCCCGTCCGCCCGCAAGCAATGGGGGCTGCTCCCCCAACCACCGGACAACACCGAGAAGTACCTGTACGCCCGCACCCATCTGTGGGTGCTGACCTGCTTCTCCCTGATCAGCTTCGGCTGCATGGTGGCCAGCGAGATCGGCCTGTTCAAGGCGACGCCGTGGTTCCTGCTGTTCGTGCCACCGCTCGCCTTCACCATCGTCTACTACCTGATCTCCCGCTGGGTGCACGGCTTCAACGAGACCTTCGACCTCGCGGCGCACCGGGCGCTGGTCAAGTCCTGGCGGCCCGAGCACTATCCGACCGTCGACGTCTTCCTGCCCGTCGCCGGCGAACCGATCGAGGTCCTGCACAACACCTGGACGCACGTCGCCCGACTGCGCGACCAGTACCCGGGCGAGGTCACCCCGTACGTCCTCGACGACAGCAACAGCCCCCAACTGGCACAGATGGCCGTCGACTTCGGGTTCGTCTACGGAACCCGCAACCAGCTCGGCTGGTTCAAGAAGGCCGGGAACCTGCAGTTCGGCTTCCGCAACTCCGACAGCGACTTCATCCTCATCCTGGACGCCGACTTCGCGCCCCGGCCGGACCTGCTGGACGAGATGCTCCCCTACATGGCGGCCAACCCCAGGCTCGGCATCGTCCAGTCCCCGCAGTTCTTCCGCATCCTCGACTCGCAGAACTGGATCGAGCGCGGCGCGGGCGCCGTCCAGGAGTTGTTCTACCGGACCGTCCAGGTCTCCCGGCAGCGCAGCGACGGCGCGATCTGCGTGGGCAGTTGCGCGATCTACCGGCGCGCGGCGCTGGAGGAGAACGGCGGCACCACGCTGATCGGCCACTCCGAGGACGTGCACACCGGCTTCGACCTGCGCCGACTCGGCTGGGACCTGCAGTACATACCCGTGGCCCTGGCCACCGGGGTCTGCCCGGACAACGTCGGCGGCTTCTTCAACCAGCAGTACCGCTGGTGCACCGGCTCGATGAGCCTGCTCGGCAGCCGGAAGTTCTGGACCGCCAAGCTACGGCCCATCACCCGCGCCTGCTACCTGTCCGGCTTCTTCTACTACATCCACACCGCGCTGTTCACCGTCGTCTCGCCGCTCGTCCCGATCGTCCTGCTGCTCACCCGCCCCGACCTGGTCCGCTGGGAGAACACCGCCCTGGTGCTGCCCGGCCTGATCTACGCGACGGTCATCTTCCCGCTCTGGCACCGCAACCCCTACCGGCTGGAGGCCTGGGCCGCCCGGATGATGTACGGCTGGGCGCACGTCTTCGCCATCTGGGACATCGTGCGCCGCAACCGGATGGCCTGGCAGCCGACCGGGTCCTCCGGCGCCAAGAAGAACAGGACCCGGCGGTTCTGGATCGGTGTGATCGCCTGGGGCGGCGGGACGGCCCTGCTCTGGGTGGGCGTGAGCATCTGGCGGATGCTCACGATGGGCCCGCTGAACTTCGCCCTGGTCCTCGCCTCCGGGCTCTTCTACGCCACCATCGTCGGCCGGGTCCTGGTCCAGCCGCGCCCCACGGAAGCAGTGTGATCACCATGACCGCCCACCCCCGACGGACCGGTCCGCTCCGCCGCCGGCTGGCGCTCCCGCTGCTGACCGCCACCCTGCTGCTGGTCACCGCCTGCGGCCCCGAGGACCCCGGCTTCGCACTCCAGGAGGGCCTCGCCCCGCCCGCGCCGAGCGCCACCGGCCCCAGTCCGGGCACCGCCGCCCCCGCCCCCAAGGCGCTGCCCACCGACGTCCCGTACGACGTCACCCCGCTGCTCAAGCCCACCCACAAGTACCTCGGCGTCGCCCTGCCGGACGTCCCCGCCTCGATGGACGCGCTGCCCGGCTACAGCGCCGCGATCGGCAAGCAGCCCAACGTCCTGGCCTATTACGCCCACTGGCGGGGCGGCTTCGACACCGCCGGCGTACGCCGGATCTACCAGGCCGGCGCGCTGCCCTTCATGGCCTGGGAGCCGTACGACCACTCGCTCGCCTCGATCGCGGCCGGCGACACCGACGACTACGTCCGGGGCGTGGCCAAGTCCGTCGCCAAGCTCAACCTGCCGATCGCCATCAGCATCGCGCACGAGATGAACGGCAACTGGTACCCGTGGGGCCGCCAGTCGGCCGGCCCCCAGGACTTCGTCGCGGCCTGGCGGCACGTCCACGACATCTTCGACAACGCCGGCGCGACCAACGTGATCTGGGTCTGGAGCCCCAACATCACCCTCCCCGCGCCCAACACCCGACTCGCGCCGTACTACCCCGGCGACAGCTACGTCGACTGGGCCGGCATGACCGGCTACTTCACCCGCACCGACCCCGACGCCTTCGACGAGCTGTACGGGCCGACGATGGCCGAGATCCGCGCCTTCTGCAAGAAGCCCTTCTTCATCAGCGAGACCGCGGTCGAGCAGGGCAAGCACCAACGCGCGGACACCGACCAGCTGTTCTCCGGGCTGGAGGCGCACGACGACATCGTCGGCTTCATCTGGTTCAACATGGTCAAGCGGGCCGACTGGCGGGTCGAATCCGTCCCGGACACCCTGGCCACCTTCAAGAAGCGCGCGTCCGACCCCCGCTACGGCTTCGACATCCGGAACCCACGATGAGCGCAGACCCCGAATCCTTCCCGACCCTGCCCGGCGGCGCCGGGAAGCCGGCCGCGGACGTACCCGCACCCCGCCCGGCGGGCGGGGCCGAGGCCGGGGCCGGCGCCGTGCCCGTGGCCCATGCGATGCCCGCGGCCAGTGCGGTGACCGTCGACAACCCCGACGGCATCGAACTGGCCCCGTACACCATCCCCCAGGTCCCGGCGATCGGCTGGGACCCCGCCTCCAGCCCCCGGCGCCGCTGGATCGCCCGCGGGCTGCTCGGCGCCGTCCTGGCCGTCCAGGCCGCGCTCTCGCTGCGCCTGCTCGCCGCCGCGCACCCCGACGAGGCCGCCGCCATGGTGGCCGGCCGCCAGCAGCTCGCCCACCTGCTGCACGGCGCCCCGGTCACCACCGACCTGCTCGACCGCGTCCCCGGCTCGCCGTGGCTCTACCCACCGCTGGCCGGCGCCGCCGCGAACGCGGACGGCATCTGGGGCACCCGGCTGCTCAGCCTCGGCTTCGGCCTGCTCACCACGGTGCTGCTGTACTCGCTGACCCGGCGGCTGTTCAACGAACGCGTCGCGATCTGCGGCATAGCCGCCTACGCCGTCCTGCAGTCCACCGTCGTGGTCGGCTTCTACGGCGCCCCCGAGTCCCTCGCCGTCCTCCTGGTCGCCCTCGCGGCCTGGCTGACGGTGTTCACCGCCCGGCGTGCCCCGGCCCTGGTGCTGACCGCCGCCGCGGCCACCGCCCTGGCCTGTGCCGTCGCCTACTCGGCGGTCCTGGCCGTCCCCGCCCTGGTGGCCCTGGCCCTTGCCACCGCCAGGCCGCACCGCCGACCCGGCCCCGCCGCCCTGCGCGCCCTGCTGCTGGCTGTCGGAACGCTGGTCCTGCTGCTGCCGTACGGCCTGCTGGGGAAGGTCGTCGGCTGGTCCCCCACGCACGGCAACGCCCCCGGCTCAGCCGGCTCCGTCCTGCTCGGCACCCTCCAGTGGGCCGGCCTGTTCACCCTCCTCGCGGTAGCCGGCACGGTCTCGTACGCGCGGCGCGAGCAGCTGGCCGAGCACGAGTCGCCGGGGAGCGACCGGATCGCCCCCACCCGCGCCCAGCGGGCTCTGCTCGGGGTCGTGCTGACCGCCACCGCGCTGCTGGTCCCCGCCGTTCACCTGTGGGCCGGCACCTCCGGGGCCCTGTTCCGCCACCTCGACTACGGCATGCTGCTCGCCACCCCGATCGCTGGGCTCGGCCTCACCCGGCTGGTCGGGGCCCACTTCCGCCACCCCCAGTTGGGCATCCTGGTCTGGGTCGCGCTGCTGGCCCTCGGCATGGAGCAGTCCGCGCTGCGCTACCAGAACGGGCCCGACTCCGGCCGCCTGCTGGCCGTCCTGCGGGCGCACGCCGTCCCGGAGGGCCACTACCTCACCGAGGTCGACGGGCTCGCCGAGTACTACCTGGGCGCCGTCAGCAGACCCGAGCAGTGGATCTCCGCCCGGGCCGGAACGGACTACCGCGACAGCGCCGGCGTGCAGCACCACGGCGTGGACGGCAGCACGGCGGCGATCCGGGACGGCTGGTTCACCATGGTCGTCCTCGACAGCACCGCGCCGGCGGCCACCGACCGGGCGCTGAGCGCCGCGCTGAACACCGGCGGGCGCTACCGGCTGATCGCTCAGTTCACCTCGCCGACGGGCGATTCGAGCACGTACAAGGTCTATCTGCGGCACTGACAGGCCGGCGAGCCCGTCGGCATCCGCGACACGACAGGCACAACATGTGGTGCCGCCGCAGCTAGTCGGCACTACATGTATGCTCGCTTCTGCTGTCGATGCAGGGGAACCCGGTGGGAATCCGGGACTGCCCCGCAGCGGTGTGCGGGCGGCTCCAGCAGCCGTACCGCGAGTCCGAGTACCTGCCGAACAGCGTGCGCCACGGCCCTCCCGCAGAGGCCGCGCCAAGCACCAGCACCACCCCTCCGGGCCTCGCGGGCGGGCCGGGGAGACACCTCGCGCGACGCTTTTTGCGTTCGCGCCGTGCTCCCCTGCCCAGATCGGCCCGGGTGACCCCGATCACCGCCGCACGATCGCCGCCAGGAGAGAGCGCCTTGACCACCGCTGCCTCAGTCACCCTGCCCGCCCAGGGCTCCGGTACCGCCTTCACCGACCCGACGGTCTCCGACCCCGGCGGTGCTCTCCTGCGGCTGCTCACCGACCGCAGCGCCGACCTCACCGAGGTCGACCCCGGCCATGTCGCCGCCGCCGCGCTGCGCGGCCGCCACGCCGGCTCGGACTTCGCCGAGCTGCGCGGTCTGGCCGTGGACGCCGCCGCGTCGATGATCGCCGAGGACCCCCAGTACTCGAAGCTGGCCGCCCGCCTGCTCGCCCTGGAGATCGTCGACGAGGCGAACAGCCAGGGCTCGACCTCCTTCTCCGCCTCGATCGCCGTCGGCCACGCCGAGGGCCTGATCGGCGACACCACCGCGGCCTTCGTCGCCAAGCACGCCGACGCCCTGAACGCGCTCGTCGACACCAAGGGCGACGACCGCTTCGAGTACTTCGGCCTGCGCACCGTCCAGTCCCGCTACCTGCTGCGCCACCCGATCACCCGCAAGGTGATCGAGACCCCGCAGCACTTCCTGCTCCGCGTCGCCTGCGGCCTGGCGGTCGGCGACTCCGAGCAGTCGGTGCGCGAGGTGTCCGAGCTGTACGGCCTGATGAGCCGCCTGGAGTACCTGACCTCCTCGCCGACGCTCTTCAACTCCGGCACCCGGCACCCGCAGATGTCCAGCTGCTACCTGCTGGACTCGCCGCTGGACAACCTGGACTCGATCTACAACCGCTACGCGCAGATCGCCCGCCTCTCCAAGCACGCCGGCGGCATCGGCCTGTCCTACTCGCGCATCCGCTCGCGCGGCAGCCTGATCCGCGGCACCAACGGCAAGTCCAACGGCATCGTCCCGTTCCTGCGCACCCTCGACTCCTCGGTCGCCGCCGTCAACCAGGGCGGCCGCCGCAAGGGCGCGGCCTGCGTCTACCTGGAGACCTGGCACGCCGACATCGAGGAATTCCTGGAGCTCCGCGACAACACCGGTGAGGAGGCGCGCCGCACGCACAACCTCAACCTGGCCCACTGGATCCCGGACGAGTTCATGCGCCGCGTGAACGCCAACGCCGACTGGTCGCTGTTCTCCCCCGCCGACGTCCCCGAGCTGGTCGACCTGTGGGGCGCCGACTTCGACGAGGCCTACCTCAAGGCCGAGCTGGCCGGCAAGGCCGTCCGCACCATCCCGGCGCAGACCCTCTACGCCCGCATGATGCGCACCCTCGCGCAGACCGGCAACGGCTGGATGACCTTCAAGGACGCCTCCAACCGCGCCGCCAACCAGACCGCGCTGCCCGGCCGCACGGTGCACTCCTCCAACCTGTGCACCGAGATCCTGGAGGTCACGGACGACTCCGAGACCGCCGTCTGCAACCTGGGCTCGGTCAACCTCGGCGCGCACGTGGCCGAGGGCGCGTCCGTCGAGGACCTGCTCGGCGCCATGGACTGGGAGCGCCTCGACGCCACCGTCCGCACCGCCGTGACCTTCCTCGACCGCGTGGTGGACATCAACTTCTACCCGACCACCGAGGCCGGCACCTCCAACTCCCGCTGGCGGCCGGTCGGCCTCGGCGTGATGGGCCTCCAGGACGTCTTCTTCAAGCTGCGGATCGACTTCGACTCCGCCGAGGCCGCCCGGCTGTCCACGCTGATCGCCGAGCGCATCATGCTCACCGCCTACGAGCGCTCCGCCGACCTGGCCGAGCAGCTCGGCCGCCACGAGGCCTACGGCGAAACCCGCGCCGCCCGCGGCGAGCTGCACATCGACCACTTCCCGAGCGCCGCCCCGGAGTGGACCGACCGCTGGACGGCGCTGCGCGCCCGCATCGCCGAGACCGGCCTGCGCAACTCGCTGCTGCTCGCGATCGCCCCGACCGCGACCATCGCCTCCATCGCCGGCGTCTACGAGTGCATCGAGCCGCAGGTGTCCAACCTGTTCAAGCGCGAGACGCTCTCGGGCGAGTTCCTCCAGGTCAACCCGTACCTGGTGCGCGAGCTCAAGGAGCTCGGCGTCTGGGACCAGCAGACCCGCGACGCCCTGCGCGACGCCAACGGCTCCGTCCAGGAGCTCGGTTGGCTGCCGGAGCAGGTCCGGTCGCTGTACCGCACCGCGTGGGAGCTGCCGCAGCGCGCCCTGATCGACCTGGCCGCGGCCCGCATGCCGTACCTGGACCAGAGCCAGTCGCTGAACCTCTTCATGGCGGCGCCGACCATCGGCAAGCTCAGCTCGATGTACGCCTACGCGTGGAAGGTCGGTCTCAAGACCACCTACTACCTGCGCTCGCGCCCCGCGACCCGGATCGCCCAGGCCGCCTCGGGTGCCGCCCGCACCGCCGCTGGTACGCCGGTGCCGGTGAACACCCCGACCCTCACCCCCGAGGAAGAGGCCGCACTGGCCTGCTCCCTGGAGAACCCCGAGTCCTGCGAGGCCTGCCAGTAATGTCCGACGATCGCCAGAAGATGCTGCTCGACCCCGGCTTCGAGCTGACCCTGCGCCCGATGCGCTACCCGTCGTTCTACGACCGGTACCGCGACGCGATCAAGAACACCTGGACCGTCGAGGAGGTGGACCTGCACTCGGACGTCGCCGACCTGGCGAAGCTGAGCGAGGGCGAGCGCCACATGATCGGCCGCCTGGTGGCGTTCTTCGCGACCGGTGACTCGATCGTCGCGAACAACGTGGTGCTGAGCCTCTACAAGCACATCAACTCCCCGGAGGCGCGGCTGTACCTGTCGCGCCAGCTGTTCGAGGAGGCCGTGCACGTCCAGTTCTACCTGACGCTGCTGGACACCTACCTTCCGGACCCGGAGGACCGCAACGCGGCCTTCGCCGCGGTGGAGAACATCCCCTCCATCCACCAGAAGGCCCAGTTCTGCTTCAAGTACATGAACGCGGTCGACCACATCGACTCGCTGCAGACCAAGGAGGACCGGCGGGCCTTCCTGCTCAACCTGATCTGCTTCGCGGCCTGCGTCGAGGGCCTGTTCTTCTACGGCGCCTTCGCGTACGTGTACTGGTTCCGGTCGCGCGGTCTGCTGCACGGCCTGGCCACCGGCACCAACTGGGTGTTCCGCGACGAGTCCATGCACATGGACTTCGCGTTCTCCGTGGTCGACACCGTCCGCGAGGAGGAGCCCGACCTCTTCGACGACGAGATGGCCAAGCAGGTCACCGAGATGCTGGAGGAGGCCGTCGAGGCCGAGCTCCAGTTCGCCCAGGACCTGTGCGGCGACGGCCTGCCCGGCATGAACACCGCCTCGATGCGCGAGTACCTCCAGGCCGTCGCGGACCAGCGCCTCGCACGGCTCGGGATGCCGATCCGGTACGGGTCGACCAACCCGTTCGGCTTCATGGAGCTCCAGAACGTCCAGGAGCTGACCAACTTCTTCGAGCGCCGGGTGTCGGCGTACCAGGTCGCGGTCGAGGGCTCGGTCTCCTTCGACGACGACTTCTAGGTCGAATATCGTTCGGCTTCAACAGCGGGACACAGCGGGGCTGCCGTCACGGCAGCCCCGCTGTTCTCGGTTCCAGGCGTACGGGGGTAGCACAGACATGTCCAAGCTCCAACAACGGGTGATCGACGGCCCGTTCGGACCGATACAGCTCAGCCACGACCGCTGGCCGACCGTCGTGGCCCGGGTGCAGGGGGCGGGGATGCCCACCGTCACCGTGGTGCCCGACCGCGACCACGGCGCGATGAACATCAACGGGAGCAACATCCCGACCACCCGGAAGTCCCGCACCCGCACGGCCGTTCTGGGCGACCGCACCTACGAGTTGAGATCGACCAGCCTCCGCCACGCAGAGCTGCGCCGCAACGGCACCCTCATCGCCCACGCCCACGGCAGCTTCCGGTCGTACGCCCCGGGAAGATCCATCCCCGGCCTCGACGCCAAGGTCACCTGGTCCCAGGGCATCGACCCGACGGATGTCGCGGTCGGCCAGTCCATGGTCCTCGCCTTCGGCGCCGGCGCCCCGGGCATCGTCCTGCGGACCATTTTCTTCTGGACCGACAACCTCACGTGACACACCAGGGGTGCCCCACCCGGGGCACCCCTGTTCTTCTACTCGGCCAAGAACTCCCCGCCCTTGACCCCGGCCACGAACGAAGCCCAGGCATCAGCATCGAACAGCAGACCTGGCCCATCCGGGTCCTTCGAGTCCCGGACCGGCACGCCCCCAACCCCGCCTATGGCTATCTCCACACAGTTGCTCTGCGCACCGGAGAACGACGACTTTCTCCAGCTCAGGTCAGCGGCCGCCCCCTTGGGGATGCTACTCATCGCCGTCCCTTCCTTTCGCAATGCGCTCAATGAACGCAATCGATTCCTTGCGAGGCAGCGACTCCGCCAGAGCCCGCCGGAACAGGTTCGAGTAGTTGAAGACCTCGCCCGGCTCCTCGATGTAGAGCGTGCTGAGGAGACTGTCCACGTACACGACGTCCGTCTCCGTGCTCTCGGGGAAGCTCAGGATGACGAGTGGACCGAACAGCGCCGCATGAACATCCGATTCCTCCGGCAGCACCTGGATGTTGATATTGGGCCGGCCCGCCATGGCGACCAGATAGTCGAGCTGCTCTCCCATCACCGACCGCCCACCGATCTGGTGCTTCAACACGGACTCCGACAGCACAACCCAGAGCCGAAGCGGAGATTCGCGCGTCAGGACCGATCGCCGCTCCAACCGAACCTTCGTCAGCTGCTCAACCTGCTCGACACTGGCATCCTCTATCTGCGCCCGAACGACGGCCCGGGTGTAGTCCTCCGTTTGCAGGAGCCCCGGAACGAGGAAGGTCTCCACGCTGTACGCGTCCGAGGCGTCAGCCTCCAACGAGATGTAGTCCGCGTAGAGCGGCGACAGCGCGTCCGAATATCTGTCCCACCAGCCACGCAGGCGCCCCTCGCGCGACAGTTCCTCCAGTCGACCGCGCACCACATGGTCCGTCACGCCGTAGAGGTCGAGTAGCAGCCTGAGATCCACAAGCCTGATTCCAGACTGCGCGGCCTCAATCCGGCTGATCTTGCTCTCGGCACAGTCCAGTTGTCTGGCCGACTGGACCATCGTCATCCGCGCAGCAACCCGCAACTCCTTGAGCGTTCGAGCGAGCCGTCGCTGTCGAACCGTCGGATTCCTGTTCACGGGCACGCGTTGACCTCCCAGCCGTATGTGCGCTGCCAGTCTGCCGCCCTCTGCTCTGGACAACAATCTTTGATCGGTTCCCAAAGTAGGGACTTGCACTCCAGAAGACATCAGGAGCATGCTACTCAACGTAGTCCTCCAGTAGACACATCGTGATCATGGCGGACTCTCACCGGGCATCCCCATGCCTTCTCCAGCGCTCTCACCTGCACACTCCAGAGGTGGCCCTGCCATGAGCGAACAGACCTGCTGGCTCCCCCGGCACCCCAAGTCCCCCCGCAACGCCCGCCAGGAGCTCCGCTCCTTCCTCCTCCTCCACCCCTCCGCCGAACCCCTGCTCCCCATCGGCGAGTTGCTCCTCAGCGAGCTCGTCACCAACGCGGTCACCCACACCCGCACCCCGCGTGACCGCCTGATCTTCGTCCGCCTCCAGCTCCCCTCCCCCACCACGCTCCGCATCGAGGTGCACGACGCCGACAGCGAGAAGCCCTCGCTCCGGCCCGCCTCCCTCACCTCCGAGTGCGGTCGGGGCCTGCTCCTCGTCCAGGAGTTGGCCTCGGCGTGGGGCTGCTGCCCGCGCCGGGGTGGCATCGGCAAGTTCATCTGGTGCCACATCACCGTGCCCACCGCCGAGGCCGCCGCGTGAAGCCGGTCCGGGCCGGGATCGCGGGGATCATGCTGCCGACCGTGTTCCCCAGCCTCGACCACGCCCTCCCGGTCCTGTGGGACCACGTCCGCCGACACCCCGTCCGCGCCGCCCACCGGGACTTCCTCCGCCTCTGCATCGGCCCGGGCGGCAACAACGGCGTCGCCCACTCCCTCGCCCGCAGCGGCCGCTGGTCCATCACCCTCTACATCGGCGACACCATCGACTGGACCGCCCACCCGCTCACCATCACCACCCGCCACCGCCCCTGAACCCCCGCCCCGGCCCCGGGGGGACGGCCCGGGCGGGGGGCCGCGCCCGCGTGCCCGGGGGGGGGCCCGCGCCCGGAACGGAGCCGGCCGCCCGCCCGCCCACCACCCCCCCCCCCCCCCGCCCCGCAACCCCCGCCCCGCCCGGGCGTACCCGCGGGGCCGGGGCGACCGAACCGCTTTCCCGTCATGGAAAACGGCACCGAGAACTACGACCCAAGCATCCTCCGACACACGCAGGCCGCCATCCGCGCGGCCGACTTCGACATCGACCTGGACCTGTGGCGGGCTCCCGACGACGACAGCCTGGTGACCGTCGCCGCTGGCTGCCAGCACGCCCCCGCCAAGGACGGCCCGGTCAAGCCGATGCCGAAGCCCGAACACCCTTGCCACAAGCCGAAGGTGGCCTGAGCGGCGTACGCTGCCGAGCGACCGACAGGAGGCACCACGAATGGAAGAGTGGATCGATCCCCGGTACGCAGAGCTGGTTGCCTGCTACCGCAGGCAACAGGCAACGCCCGAGGGACCCACCTACGGCCCGCCCACCGATGACGTGCCGCTCCGCGGCTTCGTCCTGGAGCCGATGCCTCAGCAGTAGGGACAGCCTGCACAGGAAGTCGGCCCCGCCGACTTCCTGTGCAGCACGTGCGGCCTACTCCTCCCACCACTCCTCCACGCAGAACCGGGCCTCGCTGAGCATGGTGTCCCCGGCCCTGACAGCTCGGACGTACATGTTGGTGCCGTCCGGCCCCTGGTCTCCGGCACAGGTGAGGCGCAGGCCCGCGCCCCGATCCTCGATGTGGCGGATGATGTCCGCGTCGACATCGGCGACCGGCCTGCCGATCAGCGGGATGCCCTCGAACTCGATCTGCGGTCCGGTCAGCCCGTGCACGGTCACGGCGCCCAACACTGGGACGTCTGCCCAGTACCCGTAGTGGGCGGTCACCCCCGTTTCCTCGAAGACGTCCTCGTGCAAGCGCCATTGCCCGGCCTCGGGCGGGACCGAGGGCCAGGACCGGGGATAGGCCCCTTCGCGGGCTGCCGGCGCCGCGCCGCCCAGTGCGGCCGCCACCTGCGACGGGCTCATACCGAACCGGAGCGGACCGACGCTCTCCATCGGCGTCCAACCCCAGCGGGGCCGCTCCCGCCCCGAAGTCGACAGCCACGCCCCGGCTTTCGCCCCCACCTTCCGAACGCCGCGCCATCGGACGACCGGCTCGGACCCGTACGGATCCGTTGCCAGCTCGGGCCCAACCAGCAGGGCGGTGGTGATCGCCCGGTTCCTCCGTTCGTTATGGCCCTCCGCCGCCCGCCCCCACTCCTGGTCCGCCCCCATCGAGACGCCCCATCCGGCCACCTCCGGGTCACCACCACGGTTGACCCCGACCGACCGCCCTTCCTGACGGGCGACTTCGAGGAGGTCCACGCGAGCCTCGGACGGGACGCGGGCGATCAGCTCGACGCCCCGCAGCCGCACCAGCGGACCGGACAGGGCATCGATCGCCACCGCGACCAACCGCGACCCCGGCCCGTAGAACACGGTCACGCCCTCGTCACGGTACTCCTGCCAGGGCGCGCTTCCGCCCCTGTCCCACGCGGGGTCGGGGACCACCTGGTCCAGGGCCGACTCGACTTCCTCACGACTCATCCCGAACCGCAGCGGCCCGACCCCCACCAGCGGGTCGAGCACCCACCGGGCCCGCTCCGCCTCCGCTTTCCGCTTCCACCAGATCACCACGCCACACCCTCGCTGGACCCACCCTCCGACGGCGGAGCCGAGTCCCCCACCAGCGCCGCCCTGCCCCCTGCATAGGAAGTCGGCCGGGCCGACTTCCCGTGCACCACGCCACACCGCACCGCACCGGGTCAGCCGTGGTCGTCCCAGTCCTCCGCATGGAACCGGGCACCGCTCACCACGGTGTCCCCGGCCCTGGTGGCGCGCACGGACATGCCGGAGCCGTCCGGCCCGAGGTCTCCGTCGCAGCCGATGAGCAGCGTCCCGTCCTGGCTCTCGACGTACCGGGTGAGGGCCGCATCGACCTCGGAGACCGTCCGGCCGATCAGCGGCAGGCCCTCGAACTCCAGCTGCGGCCCGGTACGGCCGTTCACGGTCACGGCCGCCAGGGTGGGAAACCCCTGCTGGTACCAGTAGTGCGCGGTCACTCCGGCCCGGTCGAACTGGTCCTCCGACAGGATCCACTGCCGGGCCCCGTAGTGCCGCATCGACTGGTAGCCCCACCCCCGCCGAGCGGCCGGCGTCTCACCGCCCAGCGCGGCCGCCACCTGCCTCGGGCTCATCCCGAACCGCAGCGGGCCGACCCGCTCCAGCGGCGTCCAGTCCCAGCGGGGCCGGTCCTGGTCGGACGTCACCGGCCAGGAGCCGGAGTTCGCCTCCAGCCTGCGGACGTCGCGCCAGGCGAGCACCGGTTCGGCCCCGTACGGGTCCTCGGCCAGCTCAGGGCCGACGAGCAGGGCACCGGTCAGCATCGCGTCCCGCCGCTCCAGGTACCCGTCGGGCGACGTGCCCCACTCCTGATCGGCGCCCATGGACACGCCCCAGGCCGCGACCTCCGGATCGCCGCTCCAGTTCACCCCGACCGGAACGCCCTCCCGGCCGGCGAGGGCGTGGACCTCGGCACGGACCTCGGACGGCACCCGGGCGATCAGCTCCACCTCTCGCAGCCGCACCAGTGGTCCGGTGTTCGCGTCGACCGCCACCGCCGCCAGCCGCTCGTCCGGCCCGTAGATCGCGGTCACGCCCGTACCGTGGTGGTACCCCTGCCAGCACACCCGGTCCTGGGTGCTCTGCACCGGGGAAGGGTGTTCCGCAAGGACGTCCCTGACCTCGTCGGGGCTCATCCCGAACCGCAGCGGCCCGACCCCCGCCAGCGGATCGAGCACCCACCGGGCCCGCTCCTCCTCCGCTTTCCGCTCCCACCAGCCCACCAGGACACACCCCCGCACGATCGCTCCGCCCGACCCCGGCGAACCTGCCGATGATCTTGCCGGGCACGCTAGACCCACCCTCCGACAGCGGAGCCGAATCCCCCACCAGCGCAGGAAGTCGGCCGGCCCGACTTCCTGCGCGCCGCCCGACTCGCCCCCGCAGGGCGAAAAATTGCTCCGTCAGAGCGCGAAGCGGACGTCCGTCAGCCGCTCCGAGAGCTCCCAGAGCCGCCGCGCCGCCTCGGCGTCGGTCGCCCTCGGGGCGAGCCGCACGACCTTCGGGGCGCCGCGCAGCTCCCCCATCCCGCCCGGGCCGATGAACTGCCCGCCGAGGGCGTCCGGGGCGGTGGCGGCGAAGAGTTGGGGCAGCGCGCCCCGGTCCGGGGTCTGGGCGAGCGGGCGCAGGAGGCGGCCGAAGAGCAGCTTCACCGGGCCGACCGAGCCCGCCTGGATGCCGGTGGCCGCGTACCCGGGGTGGGCGAGCAGGCTGCGGACCGGGCTGTCTGCGGTGGTGAGACGCCGGTGGAGCTCCCGACCGAAGACGGCGTTGGCCAGTTTCGACTGGTTGTAGCGCCCCATCGGCGAGTACCCGCGCTCGCCGGTGAGGTCGTCGAAGTGGAACCGCCCCTGCCGGTGGTTGGCCGAACTCACGGTGACCACCCGGGGGTCGGTCCCGCCGGCCAGCAGGTCGAGCAGCAGGCCGGTGAGCGCGAAGTGTCCGAGGTGGTTGGCCGCGAACTGGAGCTCGTGCCCCTGCGCGCTGAGCGTGCGCGGCGGGGCCAGCACACCCGCGTTGTTCACGAGGACGTCCGGGCGGAGGCCGTCGGAGCGCAGCCGCCGGGCGAAGGCGCGGACGGAGTCGAGGTCGGCCAGGTCGAGGCGCCGCACCTCCACGGACGCCCCCGGCCGCTCGGCGGTGAGCTCCGCGACCGCGCGCCGTCCCTTGGCCTCGTCGCGGACGGCGAGGACGACCCGGCCGCCCCGGTGGGCGAGGGCGCGGGCGGTCGCCAGCCCGAGGCCGCTGCTGGCACCCGTGACGACGAAGAGTCGCCCCGTCTGGTCCGGGATCCGGTCGGCGTTCCATGCTTGAGGCTTCGTCATGCGACACACGCTGCCGCTCATGTCACCAAGTGTCAAGTGCGACTCCATGCGCCAGAAACGGCCCCGCGTGTAGCATCACGGGATGACCACCCTCCCCGCCCCGAGCCTGGCCGAGCGCAAGCGCCGGCTCGTCTCCGACGAACTGACCAGGGCCGCACTGGGCCTGTTCGCCGAGCACGGGTTCGACGCGGTCACGGTCGACGAGATCGCCGCCGCCACCGGCATGTCCAAGCGGACGTTCTTCCGCTACTTCGCCTCCAAGGAGGACGTGGTCGTCCGCTTCCTCGCGGAGCTGGGCGACGGCATGCGCGCCGAACTCGCCGCGCGGCCCGCCGGGGAGAGCCCCTCCACCGCCCTGCGGCACACCGTCTGGGCCGCCGTCGACGCGTGCGCCGGCCACTCCGAGCAGACCCTGCGCGTGGTCCGGCTGATCCTCGGCACACCCGCGCTGCGCGCCCGCCTCCTGGAGCACCAGTCGCAGTGGCGGGAGGAGCTGGCCGCCGAACTCGCCGACCGGCTGGGAGTGGACGCCGCGGCCGGACTCCGCCCCCGGATGGCCGCGGGAATGGCCCTGACCGCCTTCGACGTCGTGCTCCAGTGCTGGAGCGCGAGCGGCGGAACGGCGGACCCGGCCGCCCTGACCGACCAGGCCTTCACCGCCATCGCCCCGGCCCTCGACGCCACACCCGTCAACGAGGCAGCCCTCGACGCCACATCCGTCCGAGCCGCCCCGCGCTAGCCATCGCCGCGCGCCGCCCGTCCGACTGAACTCCCGGGCCGCACCGGCATCACCCGCACACGCACGACCCGACCCCCGCTACGGTCCGGCGCACAGCCGAACGAAAGGGGTCCCCCGTGACGACCGGAGTCCTCGACTACGAGAGCGACGCGATCACCCAGCTCATGAGCATGGCGGAGGAGGACTGGGCCGAGCAGGAGCTCAAGGAGGCCCTCCAGCGGGCGATCATGCTGGAGGTGTCGACCATCCCGCTGTACTCCACCGCCCTGTGGCGGGCTCTCCCGCGACTCGGCCGGACTCTTCGCCGCCATCGAGAAGCCCGAGAACCCGCTCGCCTACGCCGCCGACGGCAACACGATCGGCGCCTTCTACCAGCGCATCGCCAACGTCTTCCCCACGTACGCCCACCTGCTCACCGGGCAGCGCCAGGTGACGTTCTCGCTCGGCACCAACCGCGGCATCGTCGCGATGAACACCATCGACGACGTGCTCACGGCGATCCACGTCATCCAGACCCAGGGCGAGGGCACCACCGCCTCCCCGGAGGACCCGTTCCCCAGTGCCCCGGGCGAACTCGCCCACTACTACGCCTTCCAGGAGATCGCCGTCGGCCGGAAGCTCGTCCAGAACCCCACGACGAAGACGTGGGAGTTCGCCGGCGCCGACGTCCCGCTGCCGGACACCTTCCCGGTCGCCCGGGTCCCCAAGGGCGGCTGGCCCCGCCAGGGCGACCCCAACTCGCCCGACGGGCCCACCGCCGGGCTGCTGGACACCTTCAACCAGCACGACAGCGCCATGCTGCACGCCCTCGAACGCGCCTGGGGCGGCGACCCGTCCCAGCTCGGCACCGCGATCGGCCTGATGGGCCAACTGCGCGACACCGCCCAGCAGATCGTCGACGTCGAGCTCCCGGCCGACCCCCGCTTCACCTACGGCCCGGAGTGGCTCCTGGTGTGACCGAACGGCGCAGGGGCCGATACCGACGGGACCGGTACGGACGGGTCCGTACCGGCCCCGAAGGCCCTCGGCTCACCACACCACCGGCAGCCGCTCCGGCAGCCGCTTGATGAACCCCGGCCGCCAGGCCAGCTGGTCGGCGGGAACGGCGAGCCGCAGGCCCGGGAGCCGTTCGACGAGCGCGGTGAGGGCGATCTCGGCGTGGGTGCGGCCGAGCGCCGAGGCCGGGCAGAAGTGCCGGCCCGCGCCGAAGGCGAGGTGCGGGTTGCTCGGCCGGTCGAAGTCGATCCGCTCCGGGTCCGGGAAGACCGCCGGGTCGTAGTTGGCGCCCTCGACCAGGACGAGCACGAGTTCGCCCTCCTTCACCAGCACCCCGCCCACCGGGACGTCCGCGAGCGCGAGCCGCGGCAGGGCGTCGCCGATCGACAGGTTCACCCGCAGCAACTCGTCCACCGCGCGCCCGATCAGCGCCGGCTCCCGCCGGAGCCGGTCGGCGAGTTCGGGCCGCTCGCACAGGTAGACGACCGCGTTCAGCAGGAACGCCGAGGTCGACACCGCGCCCGCGCCGAACAGCGACAGCGCGACGGTGGCGAGCAGTTCGTCGCCGACCCGGTCCGCGACGTCCGGGGAACGGCGCAGCGCGGCGAACCGGCCGAGCAGGCCGTCCACCGGTTCCGGATCGGCGTTCAACCGCCCGAGCACGTGGCCGAGGTCCTTGTACCAGTTGGGGGCCGCACCGGCGAAGGGCACCGGGCTGGTGAGGAAGGCGAGGTCGACACCGGCCATCAGCCGCCGCCCGTCCTCGGCCGGGATGCCGAGCAGTCGGCAGTGCAGTGCGGCGGAGTAGGGGTCGGCGAAGCCGTCGCGGAGTTCGCCGGGGGCGCCCTGGGCGGTGAGTACGTCGATCAGCCGGTGGGCCTCGGCCTGGAGCCAGCCGTCGAGGGCGCGGTCGGCCCGTGGGGAGAGGGTCCTCATGACGGCGTCGCGCAGTCCGGCGCTGTTGATGCTGCCCATGTTGTCGACCACCTCGGGCGGGATGGTCAGCGCGTACTGGCGGGGGACGCCGGGGTTGGCGGTGTCCTTGAGGCTGAACCGCTCGTCCTCCAGGACCTGCTTGGCCAGCGCGTAGCTGCTGACCAGCCAGGCCGGATCGCCGGTCAGGGTACGGACCCTGGCGATCGGGGTCTCCTCCCTCAGCCGGTTCGCCTCGGCGGGCAGGACGTCGCCCCGGCGGGAGAGCGGGAAGGCGATGTCGGTGGTCGGCGGGTGGTTCACGGTCACGGTCGTGCTCACGGGCGTTGCTCCTCGGGGAAGTTCGGCGGTCCGGACGGTCGACTACGCGGGCACAGCGGCTTCTACGGCCTCGACGACGGAGGACGCGGCAGCCGGCCGGATCACCGCGTACGCCTGGCCCGCCGCGGCGCGCAGACCTTCGTCCCGGCCGAACAGGACGGGCGTGAGCGGGAGTTGCAGGTGGTAGCAGCTGACCGAGGAGCCCACCCCCAGCAGCGCCGGGGTGTCCAGGAAGAACGGCAGTTCGGCGGCGATGTACCGCAGACCGGCGGCGAGTTGGGGTTCGCTGGGGGCGAGGCCCTCGTCCAGCCGGGCGGCCAGGAAGCCGCGGGCCATGCCCTCGGCGGCCGCCCGGAACTCCGGGTCGGTCCGCAGGGCGTCGACGGCCCGCCGGTGCAGCCGCTGGTAGGCGCGGTCGCCGGTGAAGGAGGAGAGGGCGTGCACCCGGACGTCCGGGGCGTCCCGGACGTCGCCCCGCGGGCCGGCCTCCTCGACGCCCCGCTCGATCCGGCGGGCGGTGGCCTTGACCTCCTTGCGGGCCCGGCGCTCGGCCTGCTCGGGGGCGTAGCCGAAGGTCTCGAACTGGGTGCCGACGAGCAGGTCGGCGTAGACGATGTCGATCCGCTCGAAGAACTCCCGCCCCCACCGGACGAGTTCGGTGATCCGCCGGGCGCTGAAATAGCTGTTGCCGGAACTGACGCCGATGAGCAGGTGCTCGCCGCGCCGCCAGATCTCCTGGCAGCGGCGGGAATACGGAAGTGCCTCGTACCCGCCCGACGGAATCACCGTCGGGCGCTCGTCCCGGAGGGCGTCGCGCATGCCTTGCCTCCACATCACAGCAGTGGTCACGGACTGGTCGTTCATGGGGATGTGGGGGAATTCGCAGAGGTGCACGGCGGGTGGGGGGGAGTTCACCCGGAGTGCCGTGTGCACCTGGTGGGGCTGCGGCGCCCTGAAACTACCGCTGCCGCGCGGGAGCTCCGCAAGTCCCGTACGGGGGTTGGCGAAATGTGATCACCGAGCGGCCGGAATCCATGTGAACCGCCACCCGGGAAACGTGTTCACGAAGATTTCCCCGACGACTGCCGAATACCGCCCGGACGGCTCCTCGGGCCAGTGTGAAATCCTCCAACATCCCTCGGGAAAAGGGAATGCGTTTCGGAAGATACGCCCCCCGGAAACGCCGAAGGCCGGTGCGGGAGATCCGCACCGGCCTTCGCCGACTACCGCTCAGCCGTTACTCGTTCGGCACCGTCGCGTACTTCGCGGTGCCCTCGGCCATCTGCTTGAGGGCGTCCTTGCGGTCCCGCTTCGACAGCTTGTCGATGTAGAGGGTGCCGTACAGGTGGTCGGTCTCGTGCAGCAGGCAGCGGGCGAAGAAGCCGGTGCCCTCGACGCGGATCGGGGTGCCGTCCTTGTCGACGCCGGTCACGGCCGCGTAGTCCGGGCGCGGCAGCTCGGCGTAGGCGGTCGGGACGGAGAGGCAGCCCTCGTTGCTGTCGTCGAGCACGCGGCGCCGGTCGGCCGGGTACTCCTCCAGCTTGGGGTTGATCACGTGGCCGATGTGGCGCACGCCGTCGTCGTCCGGGCAGTCGTAGACGAAGACCTTGAGGTCGACGCCGATCTGGTTGGCGGCCAGGCCGACGCCCTCGGCGGCGTACATCGACTGGAACATGTCGTCGATCAGCGCGGAGAGTTCGGCGTCGAACGCGGTGACGTCCTTGACCTCGCGGTGCAGCACGGGATTGCCGACCACGGTGATCGGGCGCGCGGTGCCCTTGGTGAGGTCGGGCTCCTCACCGATCACCTTCGCGGGGGCCTCGGGCGCCGCCCCCTCCACGTCGTGCTCGTGCTGGTGGTCGTGCTGCTCCGCCATTGTCTTCCGCTCCCATAGGTCTACGCGTACCTCACCAGGGTACTCAGCGGGATCAGCAGACCTCTTCGAGATCCCGGTAGGCCCTGGTCGAGGGGGCGGCCGCGACCCAGCGGTCGAGCAGGGAGCGGACCAGGTGGGCCGGGGCGGCGAGCCCGCACTCGCGCTCGACCAGCCAGGACATCCCGGCCGCGCCGCCCTGGCTGAGGTGGCTGAGGTGCCCGGGGTGGGCGGCGTCGCCGTCGTCGTGGGGGTCGTGGTGGGCGACGATCCCGTCGTCGGCGGCCATCCGGCTCTCCGAGCAGGCGCGGCACAGCAGCCGCACCGAGGAGGTCCAGTCCTCGGCGGCGTAGCCGGCGTCGGCGACCAGCCGTTCCAGCGCGTCCCGGTCGCCGGCGGTGGCGGCCTGCAGCAGCACCACGTAGGTCGGCACCGGGGAGGGCGCCCACAGCTCGATCTCGTCGAAGACGGGGTAGGCGACGCCGTCGGTGACCCGTTCGCCGTGCGGGGCGCCGTCGTGCAGCACGACCTCGCCCCAGCGGCGGCCGGAGGAGGGCAGCGGGATGGACAGCACCTCGATCCGGGCGGGGTCGAGGCGCCGGCCCCACACCACCTCGGACTCGCCGTCGGGGGACAGCCGCACCGGGGTGGTGCCCAGCTCCAGGCTGACCGGGCCGTCCCCGCCGGGGCCGCCGGGCAGCTTGAGCCCGTAGGCCTGCCAGGCGCGGCGGGCGAGCGGCCAGTCCTGGAGGGCGGTGGCGGTGATGCCGAGGTTCCACCAGTCGGGGGCGCCCTGCTCGCGGTCGAGCAGGGCGACGGCGCGCAGGCCGGCCGAGCGGGCCTGCTCCCAGTCGCGGCGGAACTTGTGCAGCAGGGCGAGGTTGAACCAGGAGTCGGACAGCCAGGGCTCCAGGTCGGCGGCCATCACCAGCAGGGCGCCGGCGTCCTCGTAGCGGCCGTCGCCGATCAGCGTGAAGGCCCGGTCGGTCGTCTGCCGCCAGGCGGCGGACGGCCGGTGCCGTGCCCGGTGGAAGATCCTCACGTTCGTCCCTGCCGTCGTCGTCCGCTCAAGTCCCTTGCCGCCGGGCCCGTCCCGTCCTCGACGGGGCCCGGGTCCCGGTGCTCCGGGTCGGTGTTCCACGCTACGACCGCATCCAACCACGCCCGCCCCCGCCCGCGCTCCCCACCGCCGAGGTTGGGGCCGCCCCTCCCCAGCCTGCCCGTCGGAGCGCACCTCCTCAACCCCGGACGGGCGCCGCCCGGCCGCGCCCCGACCGCACCGCCGCGCCCCGGCGGGCGGGCGGGCCCCCGGGCGGGCGCCACCACACCCCTCGCGAGGACGGCGCTCTCGGCGGCCGACCCTCAGCCCCGACCCTGCCCACCGACCCCCGCCCCCGGCAGCCGGCCCTCAGCCCCGCCCCTGCCCGCCGACCCGGGCGAGGGCGTCCACCACCCGGGCGTCGTAGACCCGCCCGCGCCCCAGCCGCAGCACCTCCAGCGCCTCCAGCCGCCCCACCGCCTCGCCCAGGCCCCGCCCCCGGGCGGCGGTGAGCAGGTCGTCGTGGGCGTTGGCGACGCGGATGATCCGGGCGGCGAGCGGCACCGGGCCCTCACCGCCCACCGGCCCGGGGCAGGGGTCGGCCAGTCGGGCGACCTGCTCGGCGACCTGCCGGGGCACCCCGGTGCGGCTGATCACCTCGCTGCCGAGCCGGGCGATGCGCTGCTGCTCGACGGCGGGCAGCAGCGCGGTGGCGCCGTCCGGCACCGGTTCGACCAGGGAGAGTTGCCCGACGTCGTGCATCAGCGCCGCGTACTCCAGCAGGGCGAGCTCACGGGTGCCCAGCCCCAGCTCGCGGCCGAGCGCGCACGCCGTGTCCGCGACCCGGCGCGCGTGCCCGTGCGGGGTGTACCCGGCGACCTCGGTGGCCCGGGCCAGGCTGGCGATGGTCTGCCCGGTGGTGGCCCGCACCGCGGCCGCCCGCCGGAAGGAGACCTGGGCGAGCAGCAACGGGGTGCAGAACAGCGGCAGCGCCCACAGCCCGACCTCGCCGGCCGCGAGGCTGACCAGCATCCCGGTGGCGACGATCGCCGAACCGATCCCGAACAGCGAGCGCAGTTCGTCCTCCAGCGCGGCCGGGAAGCGCGGCCCGCCGGCCCCGGGCCCGTCCTCGGGCTCCCGCCCGCGGGCCGCCGCCGGGGCGCACGCCCCGTCGCGCCGTGGCCGGTCGCCGACGGCTCCCTGGGCGGCGCCGGGCAGGTGCCCCCGGCTGCGCCCGGCCCGCCCTCCGGTCGAACGGCGGGCGGGCGAGGACGGGCCCGAGGAGCGCAGCAGCGCCGCGAGCGTCGCGTCGCAGAGCGCGGCGAGCGCGGCGACGGCGGTCAGGAAGGCCCCGTAGGCGGGGCCCTCGGGGGAGAAGCGGTCGACCAGGCCGCCGTTGTAGAGCGGCTGGAACACGGCGGCGGCGAAGCCGACCGCGAGCAGCCGGCGGGCCGCGCTGTCCCGCCGGGCCGGGTCCGCCCAGGGCGGCCGCCGGTGCGGGCGCCCCGGCCGGTGCGGCAGGGCGAGCCCGGGCAGCCAGCCCAGCAGCAGGCCGACCCCGGTCACCGCGACGACCTGGAGGGTGCCGTGCGCGGTCGGCACCCCGCGCAGCGGCCCGAGCAGGGCGTACGCCAGCGCGCCGGCCGCACCGATGGGCGCCTGCTCACGGTCACCCGGAAGGGTGATCCGGACGCATTCGCCGAGCGCGATCAGCGCGGTGAACGCCAGCGCGACCCTCGGCTCGGCGATCCCCCGCACCGCCACCGCGCCGAACGCCGGCACCACCAAGACGGCGGCGGCCGCGTGCACACCCCGCGCGGTGCGCCCACGCCCCGAACCGGCCCCGTGCCCGCTCCTGTGCCCCGAACCGGCCCCGACCCCGTGCCCCGCACCGCCCCCGCCCTCGGCCCGGCCCCCGCCCCCGGCCGCGCGCCCGGTCACGGCTGCCCGGCCGCGGGGCGGACCCCGCCCTGGGCGGGCACCCGTCCGGGCGCGGCCCGCACCGGCTCGGGCACCCCGAGCGGGATGTCCGGGACGGCCCGTACGCAGTCCTCGGAGTGCACCACCGGCTGCCAGTCGTGCACGGCCAGCGCGTCGATCAGCGCCCGCACCATCACCGGGTCGAACTGGCTGCCGGAGCAGCGCTCCAGTTCGGTCACCGCCTCGGCGACGGGGCGGCCGCGCCGGTAGGAGCGGGTGGAGGTCATCGAGTCGAAGGCGTCGGCGACGGAGATGATCCGGGCGAACTCGGGGATCTGCTCGCCGGCCAGTCCGCTCGGGTAGCCGCGCCCGTCCATCCGCTCGTGGTGGTGCAGGATCCCGGCGTGCGCCTCACCGAGGAAGTCGATCCCGCGCACCAGCTCGTACCCGTACACCGGGTGGACCTCCACGGCGCGGCGTTCGTCCTCGTCGAGGGGACCGTTTCTGCGCAGCAGCTCGGTGGCCACGCCGAGCTTGCCGACGTCGTGCAGGATCCCGGCGAAGCGCAGGGTGCGCAGCCGCTCGGGCTCCATGCCGAGCTGATCGGCGATCAGCACCGAGGCGCGGCCGACCCGTTCGCTGTGCCCCCGGGTGTAGGCGTCCTTGATCTCCACCGCCTGCACCAGCGACTGCACGGTGGCCTGGTGGGCGTCCCGTTCGCGCTGGCCCTGGGCGAAGACCCAGGCCGAGATGGACAGCGGCAGCAGGGCCAGCAGGGCGGCGAACGCCCCGTACGGGCCCTGCCAGAGCACCGCGACCATCAGTCCGCCGGCCGCGTGCACCAGCACCGGCAGCCCGCACACCGCGCAGGCCCCGCGGAGCACCTCGGTGACCGGCCGGCTCTCGCTGAGCACCACCATCACCCCCACCACCAGCCCGTTGACCAGGCAGAACGCGCCGACGGCGGCGAAGCCGGGCAGCAGTGCGGCGGGGAAGCGGGAGCCGAGCAGCAGCTGCGGGCCGTGCAGCAGGTGGAAGGCGACCGAGGAGGCGAAGGCGCACAGCGCGAGCTGCGAGCCGTTGAACAGCTGGCGGCCTCGGCAGCCGGGGCCGGTGGGGCCGCCGAGCAGGGCGGCGGGGGCGGCGACCAGCGCGGCGGCGGCCGGCGGGAGCATCAGCACCCCGGCGAACAGCACCGGGAAGAAGGCGTTCGCCCCGGGGCGGGCGGGGACCCGTCCGGCGGGCGCGGGGCGGCGCAGCAGCCGGCGCAGCAGGAGCGAGCAGGGGGTGGGCAGGCCCTGGGCGAGCGACTCCCAGCAGCCGTGCAGGAAGCCGAGCAGTCCGATCTTGGGCCAGTCCGCCGGGTGTCCGAGCCAGCGCGGCACCCCGGGCGTGACGGTCTCGGGCAGCAGCGGCAGCAGGCAGCACAGGGCCGCCACCGGGACGGCCACCAGGTAGCGCGCAGCCCCCCGCGGCAGGGTCGCGCCTCCACTGTCGGTAGCGATCTCGGCCTCCCCGCGTCCGGGCCCTGTTGCCTCAGCGCGCCGGGCTGACCGGCGGTGAGCGTCCGTCAGGAGGATAGGCCGCCGTCCGGGCGTGGGGACGCATGATCGCGCAATGGCGCAGTTGGCGCACCGCCAACTCACTCGAACGAGTGAGGGCGCATGCGAGCAGAACGGGAGCGGCCCCCGGGGCGCAGTCTCCCGGGGGCGCGGGAATCCCAGCCCGAACCGCTCGGCACCGCCCTCGCCGGCGGGCCGTACGGGCCGCTGCGCCGGACTACTCGGCCGGCGCTCCGGCCTCGACCGGCGCACCGGGGCGCACGCCCGGCGCGTCACCCGCGTCCTCGCGCGCCTGCACCGGTCTGGGCGCCGGACGGGCCGCCTCGACGTGCACCTCGACGGTCGTCTCCACGGCGACCACCACCGGCTCACCCGAGCGCTGCCCGGCCCGGATCGAGTCGATCCTGGCCAGGACCTTGCTGCGCAGGTCCGTCGGGGTGTCGTCGCAGCCGCAGGAACGCTTGATCAGCGCCTTGATCGCCTGCTCCAGCCCGTACTGCTTCAAGCAGGGCGAGCACTCCTCGAAGTGCACGCGCAGCTTGGCGCAGTCGCCCTCGGCCATCTCGTTGTCGAGGAATTCATAGAGGTGGTCGAGGACCTCGCCACACTCGGTTTCGTGCGGATCGCCGCAGCTCATGAGCCCGAGCCCTTCGCTTCCTGCCCTGCCCCGCTGCCGGCCGGGACCAGCCCGCGCTCACGGGCGTAATCCTCCAGCATGCCGCGCAGCTGCCGGCGGCCGCGGTGCAGCCGGGACATCACCGTACCGATGGGAGTACCCATGATGTCCGCGATCTCCTTGTACGCAAAGCCTTCTACGTCCGCGAGATACACGGCGATCCGGAATTCCTCCGGGATCGCCTGGAGCGCGTCCTTCACGTCGCTGTCGGGCAGGTGGTCGAGCGCCTGGGTCTCGGCCGAGCGCAGACCGGTCGACATGTGCGACTCGGCCCTGGCCAGCTGCCAGTCCTCGATCTCCTCCGCCGCGGTGCGCTGGGGCTCCCGCTGCTTCTTGCGGTACGAGTTGATGAACGTGTTGGTGAGGATGCGGTACAGCCAGGCCTTGAGGTTGGTGCCCTCACGGAACTGGTGGAAGGACGCGTACGCCTTGGCGAACGCCTCCTGGAGCAGGTCCTCCGCATCCGCGGGGTTGCGCGTCATGCGCAGCGCCGCCGAGTACATCGGGTCGAGGTAGCCCAGGGCGTCGCGCTCGAAGCGCTCCCGCCGGGCCTCCTCGGACTCCTCCGCCGACACCCGGAAGGTGTCCTCACCGATCGCCTCGGCCAGCTCCTCACCGGTGAGCGCCTCGCCCGCAGGCAGGGCCTCGTCCGGGCCACGGCCCGGATCGGCCTCGTGCTCGGTCCCGACGACCGGACCCACCTCCTCGGCATGACGGGCACGGCCCACTGCGGGCCGCCCAGAAATGGAGGATATCGGGCTGACGGGCTTCTCGCCCGCGTCGAGCCAGTCCGACCAGGAGGGGGCGAACGCCGCGGCGGCCTCGCGCTCCTCCGGCCGTTCGGGGCACGCGATCGAACCCATCTGCCCTACCTCTCACCGGTGACTCATGCTGACGGACACGACAACCACACCGGCCCCGCCCGCATTCCCGCCCGCACCCGCCGTTCACTCGCACGAGTGAGCGAGCGGAAACACCCTGCTCACGGCCCCTCACGGCCCCTCACACGGGCACCGGAGCCACAGCGGCACCGGCGTCACAGCAGCCCCAGCACCCAGTCCCCCACCGCCGAGCAGATCAGCTCCAGCACCTCGTCCTGCCCCACCGACGCCCGCTTCGGCACCTCGAACCCGTGGTTCCCGTACGGCAGCGCCACCAGCTCGTGCCCCGCCGGCAGCTCCGGGAACTCCGCCGGCCCGCCGAACGGGTCCGCCGCACCCTGCACCACCAGCGTCGGCAGCCCCGACCCCAGCAGCTCCTCGGCACGGCTCTTCTCCGGCTTCCCCGGCGGGTGCAGCGGGAACGCCAGCGCCACCACCCCCACCGCACCGCTCGCCGCCCCCGTCCGACAGGCCACCCGCGCCCCCGCGCTGCGCCCGCCGACCACCAGCGGCAGCCCGGCCCCGGCCAGCCGCTCCGCGACCGGCAGCCAGCCCACGTCCAGCGTCCTCGGCGCCGGGCCCAGCTTCTTCCCCGCCACCCGCCACGGCTGCTCCACCAGCGCCACCGTGATCCCCCGCTCCGGCAGCCGCCCGGCCAGCGCCACCAGGTCCCGGGCGCCGGTCCCGCCGCCCGCCCCGTGGCCCAGCGCCAGCACCGCCCTCGGCGCGGCCGCCCGGTGGTAGGTGATCCGGGCGTCCCCGGCCCCGGTGGTGACGAGTTCGGAGGTGGTCATCCCGGCAGCTCCCAAGTCTCAGAACAGTGTGGTCTCGTACTCGACCTCGGTCCACGGCTCCTTGAGCTCCGGACCGTTGTTGCGGATGTTCCCGACCGCCGGCGACACCGGCGTGGCCAGCAGCGCCCCCGGCGGCGGGGGTATCAGCAGCCGGCGCACCTCCTCCGGGTCGCCCAGCCCCGGGTCCAGCCACTGCCCCCAGTCCCGCCGGTCCAGGAACAGCGGCATCCGCTCGTGGATCGGCGCCAGCGACTCCTCGGCGTCCGTGGTCACGATCGTGAAGGTCACCAGCCAGGCCTCCGGGTGCCCCGGCGGCACCGCCCGGTTGCGCCAGAACTCGTACAGCCCCGCCAGCGCCAGCGGGGCGCCGTCCGCCCGGGACACGAAGAACGGCTTCTTGCGCGCCTTGCCCCGCTCCCCCGGCACCGTCTGCCACTCGTAGTAGCCGTCCACCGGCAGGATGCACCGGCGCGAGGCGAAGGCCTGCCGGTAGGCCGGCTTCTCGTGCACCGTGTCCGAGCGCGCGTTGATCATCTTCACCGCCGTCTCGGCGGAGTTCGACCACTGCGGCACCAGCCCCCAGCGCAGCGCCCGCAACTGCCGCACCGGCCGCGCCGCCCCCTTGGCCAACCGCTCCAGCACCACGTACGCGCTGTTGGTCGGCGCCACGTTCCAGTTCGGGTCCAGGGACTCCTCCGGGTCCCAGAACTCCACGTCGAACAGCTCGACGACGTCCTCCGGCTTGCTGCTGGCTGCGAAGCGACCGCACATGCGGGCCAGCCAACCACACCGCGCCCGCTCAGCACTTCCTCATCCACGGAGCAGAACCGCCCGCTCCCCTCCGCCCGTCCCCGCATGGGAGGCTGCCCCGAACGGCCCAACCCGGCCCGAACGGCGAATCACGACACAGCACAGCGAACGGAGGCGCAGCCCGCCGATGAACCCGAACAACCAGAACCTCGGCGAACTGTGGGACCGGGTCACCGGCACCCAGGCCGCCCCGCCCGGCTGGCTCGTCCTCGCGACCGGCTGCGCCGCCCTGCTCGCCGTCCTCGCCCGCCCGCTCTGGCACGTCACCCGCAACGCCGTCACCATCGCCCACGAGGGCGGCCACGGCCTCGCCGCGCTCGCCACCGGCCGCAAGCTCGCCGGCATCCGGCTGCACTCCGACACCTCCGGCCTCACCCTCTCCTACGGCCGCCCCACCGGCCCCGGCATGGTCCTCACCGCCGCCGCCGGCTACACCGCCCCCGCCCTGCTCGGCCTCGGCTGCGCCGCCCTGCTCGCCGCCGACCGGATCACCCTGCTGCTCTGGCTCGCCATCGCCCTGCTGCTGGCCCTGCTCCTGCGGATCCGCAACGCCTTCGGCCTGTTCACCGTGCTCGTCGCCGGCGGCGCCTTCTTCCTGGTGTCCTGGTTCGGCAGCGCCCAGGTCCAGGCCGGCTTCGCCTACCTCGGCTGCTGGTTCCTGCTGTTCGGGGCGGTCCGCCCGGTCCTGGAACTCCAGCACCAGCGCCGCACCGGCTGGGCCCGCGACTCCGACGCCGACCAGCTCGCCCGGCTCACCCACGTCCCGGCCCTGGCCTGGGTCACCGTCTTCCTGCTCACCGCCCTCGCCTGCCTCGCCCTCGGCGCCACCTGGCTGCTGCAACCCCTCCACTAGATCACCGCCGTCCCGCCATCCGGCCGCAGCGGGGGCCGTTCCGTCACGGACCCTAGACTGGCCCCCATGACCGACTCCTTGTGGCCCGCCCCCGTCGCCAGCGCCCCCGTCGACGCCACCGTCACCATTCCCGGCTCCAAGTCGGTCACCAACCGGGCCCTGGTGCTGGCGGCCCTCGCCGACGGACCCGGCTGGGTGCGCCGCCCGCTGCGCAGCCGCGACTCCCAGCTGATGGCCGACGGCCTGCGCGCCCTCGGGGTCACCATCGAGGAGAAGGTCAACAACGACTCCGGCGGCACCGGCGGCGGCGAGGCCTGGCGGGTCATCCCCGCCCCCGCGCTGCGCGGCCCCGCCAACGTCGACGTCGGCAACGCCGGCACCGTCATGCGCTTCCTGCCCCCGCTCGCCGCCCTCGCCGACGGCCCGGTCCACTTCGACGGCGACCCGCGCAGCCACGAGCGCCCCCAGCACGGCGTGATCAACGCCCTGCGCGCGCTCGGCGCCCGGATCGAGGACGGCGGCCGCGGCAGCTTCCCGCTCACCGTCCACGGCACCGGCGGCCTCGACGGCGGCCCGGTCGAGCTGGACGCCTCCTCCTCGTCCCAGTTCGTCTCCGCCCTGCTGCTCTCCGGCGCCCGCTACCACCACGGCGTCGAGGTCCGGCACGTCGGCGGCCCCGTCCCGTCGCTGCCGCACATCCGGATGACCGTCGAGATGCTGCGCCTGGCCGGCGCCCAGGTCGACGCCCCCGAGGACGGCGGCGAGAAGGACGTCTGGCGGGTCACCCCCGGCGCCCTGCTCGGCCGCGACCTGGTCGTCGAGCCCGACCTGTCCAACGCCGCCCCGTTCTTCGCCGCCGCCCTGGTCACCGGCGGCCGGGTCACCGTCCGCGACTGGCCCCGCCACACCTCCCAGCCCGGCGACCAGCTGCGCGACCTCTACTCCCGGATGGGCGGCGCCTGCGAGTACACCGACGAGGGCCTCCAGTTCACCGGCACCGGCAGGATCCACGGCATCGAGGCCGACCTGCACGACGTCGGCGAGCTCACCCCGGTGATCGCCGCCGTCGCCGCCCTCGCCGACTCCGAGTCCCACCTGTACGGCATCGCCCACCTGCGCCTGCACGAGACCGACCGGCTCGCCGCCCTCGCCAAGGAGATCAACGACCTCGGCGGCGACGTCAGCGAGACCGAGGACGGCCTGCGGATCCGCCCCCGCCCGCTGCACGGCGGCATCTTCCACACCTACGAGGACCACCGCCTGGCCACCGCCGCCGCGGTGCTCGGCCTCGCCGTGCCCGGCGTCGAGGTGGAGAACGTGGGCACCACCGCCAAGACCCTGCCCGACTTCCCCAAGATGTGGGCGGAGCTGCTCGGCGGAGCGGCCGCGGACGCCTGAGCGGAGACTTGAACCATGCGCCGCTACGGCAAGGACGCCGACGAGGACGACATCCGCAACCGCCCCGCCCGCCGGGGCTCCCGGCCGCGGACCCGGATCCGGCCCAAGCACGAGGACGCCGACGAGGCGATGGTGCTGACCGTCGACCGCGGCCGGATCACCTGCCTGGTCGACCCGGGGACCAAGCAGGAGCGTGAGGTCGTCGCCATGAAGGCCCGCGAGCTGGGCCGCAAGGGCGTCGTCGTCGGCGACGTGGTCAACCTGGTCGGCGACCTCTCCGGGGACGCCGACACCCTCGCCCGGATCGTCCGGGTCGAGGAGCGCAGCTCCGTGCTGCGGCGCACCGCGGACGACGACGACCCGTACGAGCGGATCGTCGTCGCCAACGCCGACCAGCTGGCCATCGTCACCGCCCTGTCCGACCCGGAGCCCCGCCCCCGGCTGATCGACCGCTGCCTGGTCGCCGCCTACGACGCGGGCATGGAACCGCTGCTGGTGCTCACCAAGTCCGACCTCGCCCCGGCCGGGCCGCTGCTGGAGTCGTACGCCCCGCTCGGCATCGACTACGTCGTCACCCGCCGGGACGAGCTGGAGACCGCCGGCGCCGAGGCCGTCCGCGAGCACCTGCGCGGACTCTCCACGGTGTTCATCGGCCACTCCGGCGTCGGCAAGACCACCCTGGTCAACGCCCTCGTCCCGGACCGGCGGCGGCAGACCGGCCACGTCAACGCCGTCACCGGCCGCGGCCGGCACACCACCGTCTCCGCCCTGGCCCTGCGGCTGCCCCCGCCGCCCGGCGTCAAGCCCGGCTCGAAGAAGGCGCTCGACCCGGGCTGGGTGATCGACACGCCCGGCTTCCGCTCCTTCGGCCTCTCCCACATCGACCCGTCCCGGGTCATCCTCGCCTTCCCCGACCTGGAGCCGGGCACGGTCGACTGCCCGCGCGCCTGCAGCCACGACGAGCCGGACTGCGCCCTGGACGCCTGGGTCGCCGACGGCCACGCCGAGGCCGCCCGGCTCTACTCGCTGCGCCGTCTGCTGGCCAGCAAGGAGGCCCGCGAGGGCGACTGAGCCCGGCGGGGGCTCCGCCCCTTCCCCGAGGCTCGCGGCCCGTTCGAGGTGTCGGACCGCCCCTCCCTGGCGATCATAGGAAAGTCGGGCCGGACACGGCCCGTCCGTCGATCGACAGGGAGGGCGCGCGATGGCATGGGCCCTGGTGATCCTGGCCGGCCTGCTGGAGACCGGCTTCGCGATCAACCTCAAGCTCAGCGAGGGGTTCACCAAGCTCTGGCCCACCATCAGCTTCTGCGTGTTCGCCCTCAGCAGCTTCGGGCTGCTCACCCTCTCGCTCAAGAGCCTGCCGGTCGGCCCCGCCTACGCCGTGTGGACCGGCATCGGCGCCGCCGGCACCGCCATCTACGGCATGGCCTTCCTGGACGAGACCACCTCGGTGCTCAAACTGGTGTCCATCTCCCTGGTGATCGCCGGCGTGATCGGCCTCCAGCTCAGCGGTTCCGCCCACTGAGCGCCCGCCCTCCCCGGCCGACCCGCTGAGCTAGGGTTTCGGGCATGGCCGACTACCACGACGATCTCCGACTCGCCCACGTCCTCGCCGACTCGGCCGACTCGGTCACCCTGGAGCGCTTCCGCGCCCTCGACCTGAAGATCGAGACCAAGCCCGACCTGACGCCGGTCAGCGACGCCGACAAGGCCGCCGAGGAGCTCGTGCGCAGCATCCTCCAGCGCGCCCGCCCGCGCGACGCCGTGCTCGGCGAGGAGTTCGGCCTCCAGGGCTCCGGCCCGCGCCGCTGGGTGATCGACCCGATCGACGGCACCAAGAACTACATCCGCGGCGTCCCGGTCTGGGCCACCCTGATCGCCCTGCTGGAGGACGGCCCGGACGGCGTGGAGCGCCCGGTGGTCGGCATCGTCTCCGCCCCGGCGCTGCAGCGCCGCTGGTGGGCCGCCAAGGGCCTGGGCGCCTACGCGGGCCGCAGCCTGACCAAGGCCTCCCGGATCCACGTCTCCGGGGTGTCCCGGATCGAGGACGCGTCCTTCTCGTACTCCTCCCTCACCGGCTGGGAGGACCGCGGCCGGCTCGACCCGTTCCTGGACCTCACCCGGGCCTGCTGGCGCACCCGCGCCTACGGCGACTTCTGGTCCTACATGATGGTCGCCGAGGGCGCCGTGGACATCGCCGCCGAGCCCGAGCTGTCGCTCTGGGACATGGCCGCGCCGTGCATCGTCGTCGAGGAGGCCGGCGGCAGCTTCACCGGCCTGGACGGCGTCCCCGGCCCGGGCGGTGCCGACGCGGTGGCCACCAACGGCCTGCTGCACGACGAGACCCTGCGGCGGCTCTCCGTCTGAGCCGCTGTTCGCCCGTTCGCCCCCGGAGCGCTCCCGGGGCCCCGGGCGCAATGGTGCGGGCCCTGTGACCAGTGGGAGCTGGTCACAGGGCCCGCTGCTCGTTCCGGCCCGTCCTACTGCTTGCGCAGCTCCCGGACCGCCGCCTCCAGCCGCTGCCCGTAGTCGGCGTCGGCCTTGCGGAAGTTGTCGATCGCCCGCTCCACGATGTCCTCGCGGTCGGCCGAGACCTTGGCGATGAAGCCGGCCAGGTTGGCGATCAGCCGCTGCTTCTCGTCCTCCGTGAACAGCCGGTACAGGTCACCCGCCTGCACGAAGTCGTCGTCCTCGGCGTGCGAGGGCGCCGCGTGGGTGCCGGTGGGGCCGTCGACCGCGGTCGCGGCCCAGAGCGGACGGCCGGTCTGCACCGGGCCGCCGAAGCTGTTGGGCTCGTAGTTCTTCTGCCGGCCGTGGCGGCCGTCGTACAGGTACCCGTCCCGGCCGTTGGTGCGGGCCTCGGTGGCGTGCGGGCGGTTCACCGGCAGGTGGTCGGCGTTGATGCCGACGCGGTAGCGGTGGGCGTCCGCGTAGGCGAACAGCCGGCCCTGGAGCATCTTGTCCGGGGACGGGCCGATGCCGGGCACGAAGTGCGCCGGGGAGAAGACCGACTGCTCGACCTCGGCGAAGACGTTCTCCGGGTTGCGGTTGAGCTCCAGCCGGCCGATCTCGATCGGCGGGTAGTCGGCGTGCGGCCAGACCTTGGTCAGGTCGAAGGGGTTGAAGCGGTAGCCGGCCGCGTCGGCCGCCGGCATGACCTGGACCTGCACCGTCCAGCTGGGGAACTCGCCGCGCTCGATCGCCTCGCGCAGGTCGCGCTGGTGGCTGTCCGGGTCCTCGCCGGCGAGCCGGTTGGCCTCGGCCTGGGTGAGGTTGCGGATGCCCTGGTCGGTCTTGAAGTGGTACTTGACCCAGAAGTGCTCGCCGGCCTCGTTCTGCCACTGGAAGGTGTGCGAGCCGTAGCCGTTCAGGTGGCGGTAGCTGGCCGGGATGCCGCGGTCGCCGAACAGCCAGGTCACCTGGTGGGTGGCCTCGGGCGACAGGCCCCAGAAGTCCCAGACGTTGTCGGCCTCCTGCGAGCCGGTGTACGGGTCCCGCTTCTGGGTGTGGATGAAGTCGGGGAACTTGATGGCGTCCTTGATGAAGAACACCGGGGTGTTGTTGCCGACGAGGTCGTAGTTGCCCTCCTCGGTGTAGAACTTCAGCGCGAAGCCGCGCGGGTCGCGCACCGCGTCGGCCGCGCCGAGGTTGCCGGCCACCGTGGAGAACCGGAGGAAGACCTCGGTCTGCTTGCCGACCTCGGACAGGAACCCCGCCCGGGTGAAGGGCGTCACGTCGGCGGTCACCGTGAAGGTGCCGTACGCGCCGGCGCCGCGGGCGTGCACCACGCGCTCCGGGATGCGCTCGCGGTTGAAGTGCGCGAGCTTCTCGAACAGCAGCTGGTCCTGGATCAGGGCCGGGCCGCCGGGGCCGGCGGTCTCGGTGTTCTGGTTGTCCGCGACGGGGGCACCCGCCTCGGTGGTGAGGGTCGGGCGAAGCTCGTCCTGCGTGGTCATGGCGGGTTGCCTCCGGGGGATCCGATCGTGATGACACGATCCTAACTTGGACTTCGTCCAAGTCAATACTGCCCCTAATCCCGGAGCGTGACTTATTCTGGTCCCATGAGTGATCTGCTGGAGAGACTGCGCGGACGCGGCTGGCGGCTGACCTCACAGCGCCGCGTGGTGGCCGAGGTCCTCGACGGCGAGCACGTCCACCTCACCGCGGACGAGGTGCACGCCCGCGCCGCCGCCCGCCTGCCCGAGATCAGCCGCGCCACCGTCTACAACACGCTCGGCGAACTCGTCACCCTCGGCGAGGTGCTGGAGGTCGCCACCGACGGCCGCGCCAAGCGCTACGACCCCAACGCCCACCGCGCCCACCAGCACCTGGTCTGCTCCGGCTGCGGCGCGATCCGCGACGTCCATCCGCACGGCGACCCGCTCGCCGCGCTGCCCGCGGCCGAACGCTTCGGCTTCGCCGTCACCACCGCCGAGGTCACCTACCGCGGCCTGTGCCCCGACTGCCGCCACCGAAGCGGCAGTTGACGCCCCGCCCGGACGGGCCCTACGCGCTCAGCTCGGCGTGCAGCGCGCCCAGCAGCCGCCCGGCCCGCTCCGCGACCTCGGCCGGACCGTAGTCGATCGCCCGCCGGCACCAGTTCTCCGCCTGCACCGGCTCGCCCCGGCGCAGCGCCAGCAGCGCCAGCCGCAGCGCCGCCCGGCCGTGCCCGGCGTCGGCGGCCCGGGTGTACCAGAGCATCGCCTCCGCCTCGCAGTCCTGCCGGGCCAGCAGCAGCCCCAGGTTGAACGCCGCGCTGCGACTGCCCGCCCCGGCGGCCCGCCGGTACCAGCTCTCGGCGATCTCCAGCGCCCCGCGCTCGGCCGCCCGCACCCCCATCCGCACCTGGGCACGCCGGTGCCCGGCATCGGCCGCCAGCGCGTACCAGTGCTCGGCCTCGGCGTCCGCGTCCCCCCGCCGGTCCAGCACCGAGGCCAGCCGGAAGGCGCCCTCCGCCGAACCGCCGGCCGCCGCCTGCCGGTAGCGCTCCAGCGCGCCGGACAGGTTGCCGCGCTGCTCCTGGGCGACCGCCAGCTGCAGCGCCGCCTCGCCGTGCCCCTCGGCCGCCGCCCGCGCGTACCACTCCTGGGCCTGCCGCGACTCGCCGCGCCCGGCGTGCAGCACGCCCAGGTTGAAGGCGCCGTCCACGCTGCCGGCCTCGGCCGCCTTGGAGAACCACGGCTCGGCACCGGACTCGTCGCCGCGCTGCAGCAGCACCACGGCCAGCGCGTTGCAGGCCTCCCGGTGCCCGGCGTACGCGGCCCGGCGGTACCACTGCTCGGCCTGCTGGTCGCGGCCGGTGCCGGCGCAGAGCAGGCCGAGGTTGAAGGCGCCGTTCTGGTCGCCCGCGTCGAGCGCGGTGCGGTACCAGTGCTCGGCGGCCTTGGCCTCGCCGCGGCTCGCGTGCAGGGCGCCGAGCGCGTTGGCGGCATTGCCGTCGCCCGCCTCGGCGGCCTCCTGCCACCACTCGGCGGCGGCGGCGACGTCCCCGGAGTCGCGCAGCAGGAAGCCGAGCGCGCAGGCGGCCCGCGGCTCCCCGTTCTGCGCGGACTGCCGGTACCAGCGGGCGGCCTCCTCCAGCAGCGACCGGTCGGTGCGGGCCCGCTCCTCCAGCAGCACGCCCAGGCGCAGCGCGGCGCGGGCGTGGCTGCGGGCGGCGGCCGTGCGGTACCAGGCCTCCGCGGTCTCCTTGTCCCCGGCGGCCTCGCGCATCCGGGCCAGCCGGTAGGCGGCCTCACGGTGCCCGGCGTCGGCGGAGACCTTGAACCAGCGCTCGGCCCGCACGTCGCGCCGGTGCTCCATCAGGTCGCCGAGGGCGTAGGCGCCCAGCGGGTGGCCGTGGTCGGCGGCGTAGTGCAGCCAGTACTCGGCGGCCTCCTCCTCGCCCTGGTCGCGCAGCTGCAGCCCGAGCGCGTGCGCGGCGGGGGCGCTGCCCGCCACCGCCGCGTGGCGCCACCACTGGCCGGCCTCGGCGCGGTGGCCCTGCTGGTGCAGCAGGACGCCCAGGTTGTTGGCGGCGGCCCGCACCCCGGCGGCCGCGGCGGCCCGCAGGTACGGCTCGGCGTCCTCCAGGTCGCCGCGGCGCAGCAGCAGGGTGCCCAGGCGGCCCGCGGCGTCCGGGTCGCCGCCGTCGGCGGCCTGCCGGTGCCGGGCCTCCAGGGCGGCGGACTCCCGGGCGGCCAGCGCGGTCTCGAAGCTGGTCGGGTCCAGCCCGGCCGGGTCCAGCGCGGCACCGGCCGGCGCCTCCTCACCGCCCGCCCCGTACGGGCCCACGGCGGCGGAGAACTGCCGGGTGGAGACGTGCACCAGGCTGTCGGGCCCGGAGCCGCCGACCGCGGGGCGCTCGGACAGCCCGCTGGTGCGCTGGGCGGGCAGGGCTCCGGGGCGGCTCTCGGGGCTCTCGGCGCTCTCCGCCCAGGCGTCGGTGTCCGCCTCGACGGCCGCACCGGACTTGGCGCCTGACTTGCCGATCAGCCTCATGCCGACTCCCGCTCCCCCAGAGTGTCGCGGCATCGTGCCCCGGCCGACGGCCGGGGGGACTCCCAGGAGAGGTGCCGGACCGGACGGCCCGTCAGCGGCCGTGCACCGTCCCCCATGTGTCCCATCGTCGCATCACCCGCTACCCGCGTACACCTGCCCCGGCCGAATTCGAGTGGGGCGGACCCGAAGCCGACGGAATTGCTTCGGCGCTTTGTCGATTTCCCGACACTTGCGCCCCACAAACCCCGGTGCCGTCCCCGTTGGCGACGGTCGATAGTACCGGAGCGGTTCCCGCCGCTTCCGGACGGAAACGTCCGGGTACGACAGAGGCCCGGAGGAATGATCCTCCGGGCCTCTGACACTGAGTAGCGGGGACAGGATTTGAACCTGCGACCTCTGGGTTATGAGCCCAGCGAGCTACCGAGCTGCTCCACCCCGCGTCGTTGATCAAACTTTAGCACGGTTTCGACGGGGCCCGACACCACCGGCCGGCGGCCCCCGCCCACCGCGGCCGCCACCCCCGGACCCGGCAGGACTCCGGACCCGACCGGGGCCCGGATACGACAGAAGCCCGGAGGATTTTGATCCTCCGGGCTTCCTGCTACTGAGTAGCGGGGACAGGATTTGAACCTGCGACCTCTGGGTTATGAGCCCAGCGAGCTACCGAGCTGCTCCACCCCGCGTCGGTAAGAGAACCGTAGCACGGACGCGGGGCGGACCCAAAAACGGTCACCGCAGCTCAGCGGGGACTAGGGCCTGTCCGGCGGATCTTGCCAGGCGCGCGACGCCGGGCATCCCGCCTGGACGCACGCCCGAATCGCCCAAGTACGTCCAGTACGAGGC
>NZ_JBHZCY010000052.1:0-2382 GCF_042786665.1 Kitasatospora sp. NPDC059146
CTGCTGCACCACCTGCTCTGGACGGCCGTGGACGTCTGCGCCGAGCTGCGCCTGCCCCTCCAGCTCCACACCGGTTTCGGCGATCCCGACCTCACCCTGCACCACGCCGACCCGTCCCTGCTGACCGACTTCGTCCGCGCCGCCGAGCCCAGCGGCGTCCCGCTGGTGCTGCTGCACGGCTATCCGTACCACCGGCAGGCCGGCTGGCTGGCCCAGGCCTTTCCGACGGTGTACGCCGATCTGGGGCTGACGGCCTCCTACACCGGGCCGCGGGTGGCGGCGGTGCTCGGCGAGATGTCGGAACTGGTGCCGTTCGGAAAACTGTTGTTCTCCACCGACGCCTACGGACTTCCCGAACTGTTCTCGGTGGGCGCCGCACAGTTCCGGCACGGACTGGGCATGCTCCTCGCCGACTGGCGGGCGGACGGCGCCTGTTCGGCCGCGGACGCGCAGCGTGTGGCCCGACTGGTCGCGGCCGACAACGCGCGCCGCCTGTACGCGCTCGGCTGAGCGCCCGGCTGTTTTTTCGCGCACATGCCAAATCGGCCCAGTCGTCGACGAACCATCACTTTTTAACAATCTTGAACCCTGTTCCGCCTGTTGACCGGTGGAGCGCGAACCTCCGTTGTTGGTCTAGATGTGACGATTAGATGACTACCTCTTGCGCTTATCAGCGAATATTCATTAACGTCCCGGTCATCCCAGCGCACCTGCCACACCGCAGCTGCCGGATGACGACTCGGGAGGGCCAACCCCAATGAGAGTTCCTCGGATCAGCCGGACCCGCTACGCGGCTGTGGGCCTGGTGCTCGCGACCGCCGGAGCTCTCGCGCTCCCGGCCGGCACCGCCGTCGCGGCGCCCACCGGCGACTCGACGACCGGTCCGCTGCTCAGCTACGTCGTCAACACCAAGGCCAACCACGGCCAGGTGCAGAAGGTGGAGAAGGCCGTCACCGCCCTCGGCGGCACGGTGGTCCAGTCGTACGACCAGGTCGGCGTCATCGTCGCCCGCTCCAACGACACCAAGTTCGCGGAGAAGCTGCGTCTGGCCAAGGGCGTCGACTCGGTCGGCGCCAGCCGCACCAAGGGCATCCTCGCCGCCGACCAGACCAAGGCCGAGGTCGCCGAGGCGCCGACCGGTGCCGCCGCCGCCGCGAACGGCCAGGAGCCGTACGAGCCCAACCAGTGGGACATGCGCCAGATCGGCGTCGACAAGGCGCACAAGATCTCGCTGGGCAGCCGCAACGTCACCGTCGGCGTGCTGGACTCCGGCATCGACGCCACCCACGAGGACCTGGCCGCCAACGTGGACGCCTCGCAGTCGGTCTCCTGCATCGACGGCAGGACGAACACCGACTGGAAGGCGTGGCAGCCGACCACCAGCGACCACGGCACCCACGTCGCCGGCACGATCGCCGCCGCCAAGAACGGCAAGGGCATCGTCGGCATCGCCCCGAACGTCAAGCTGGCCGCGGTCAAGGTCGTCGACGACGGTGGCTTCATCTACCCGGAGAACGCGGTCTGCGGCTTCGTCTGGGCCGGCGAGCACGGCTTCAAGGTGACGAACAACAGCTACTACGTCGACCCGTGGATGTTCAACTGCCCGAACGACAAGGACCAGGCCGCGATCTCGGACGCCGTCCGCAAGGCCGTCGCCTTCTCGCAGCGCAAGGGCGTCCTGAACGTCGCCGCCGCCGGTAACGAGAACATCGACCTGGCGCACAAGACCACCGACGTCTCCAGCCCGGACGACACCAAGCCCGGCACCCGCCCGGTCACCAACGACTGCCTGTCGCTGCCGACCGAGCTGCCCGGCGTGATCGCGGTCTCCGCGGTCGGCGTCAACGGCGACAAGTCGTACTACTCCAGCTACGGCAAGGGCGTCGTCACCGTCGCCGCGCCGGGTGGTGACGCCCGCTACCAGATCCCGGACACCCCGGACAAGAACGGTCGCATCCTGTCGACCATCCCGGGCAACAAGTACGGGTACATGCAGGGCACCTCGATGGCCACCCCGCACGTCACCGGCGTGGTCGCGCTGCTCGCCAGCACCTTCCCGTGGGCCAGCCCGGACGAGCTCACCGAGCTGCTGACCAACCAGGCCGAGTCCCACGCCTGCCCGACCGGCGTCTACAACCCGGGCAACACGGGCCAGTTCAAGGCCACCTGCGAGGGCGGCGCGGACGACAACGGCTTCTACGGCGCGGGCATCATCAACGCCGAGAAGGCGGTCCAGTGGTGGCGCTGACGCGCTGACCACCCGGCGCTGAACACCGAGCGCTGACCACCGAACGCCGAGCTGGGGGGGGGGGGCCCCGGCCCCCCCCCCCCCCCGCCGTGCCGCCCCCCCCCCCACCCGCGGTCCGGCCCCCCCCCCCCCAC